>JBHACK010000123.1:0-60755 GCA_041854545.1 Acinetobacter sp.
GTATTTCAACGCCATGAATAAACAAAACCAACAACAGGGATACACTCAACAACGCCAAATTATTCCACAAGGTAACCGTTTAGATTTTGCAAGCGGTGTTTTCGGATTGAAACCACAACAGCCACAACAACCGCAATACATTGATGGAGAATTAGCATGAACGCATTAACACAAGTCCAAATGAATATCGCACCGAATGCCATGTCTGAACACATTTTAGCGATGTTGCAAGTGTGTTATGGCGAAGAGTTTCAAAAGAAATTTGCGAACAATTCAACGCCTGAAATGCTGATTGCTGGTTTAAATTTCGTGCTTGATGGCTTGACAGCTCAAGAAATCCAAAACGGATTAAATCGCATGAAAACGGAAAAATGGTGTCCATCGTTGCCTGAGTTCCGTAGTTGGTGTGAAGCAGGTTCGGAATGGTGGAATGCTGAATTAGCATGGGCGAAAGGCTTACAGTTTCTCGCTAATGACAGCGTACAGATTACTACATTGACTAAATGCGTCCTTGATGAAGTGAAGTGCATTTTGGATAACGAAGGGCAATGGAACGCACATAAGGCGTTTATTGTGATTTACGATGATTATCTTGCAAAAGCAAAAAAAGCTGGCAAGAAACAACGTTTTTATGAAGTTCAACAAAAACTACCTGCACCTGAAGAACTGGATAACCGTGAAGTATGCAAAGGCATTCCGTCTGACTTAAGAAAGCAATTATTTAAAGCCGTTGAGCAAGAAAGAACGGTTGAAGAAATAGCAGATGAACAACGAGCGAACCGAGAAAAAACCTTGAAACATTTTCAAAAATTAGGGGAAGTAGCATGAAGAAAAAGAAACAGCTACAGAAACGACAAGCAATTAATCATGCTCAAATTGCAAAAATGTGTGAATTGAAAACGCTGTCAGTTACGTTTGATATTCAGAAATTAGGCGAAAAGATGGATATTGTTGTCAGCAAAGAGAATCGCCGATTAACGCTGACTGAATTGCTTGAATTGACAAGCGGTAATTATTTACAGGCTTTGTATAGTGAAGCATTGCCATACATCAATCACAAGTGGAATGTGTCAATCAGTACAACGGTTAAAAATCGCAATGGCGATGAAAAGCAATGTTTTACTGAGTATGACGTACCTGTGCCGTTGAGTTTTGCTGAGATGTTGGATTATGAGCAACAAAAAGCAGAGATTAACGGCAAGCGTTGGCGTGGCATTGTGGATTTTTGGTTAAGAGATATTGACCAAATTTTTGATGATGAATACGAGTGCCAAAGTGCAATTTGCACAATGACGTGTAAAGCGTATGTGTTCAAGCGTTATCTGCAAAAAGAAAAGGCGTTAATCGCTAAAGAACTTGCGGTTGAGCCATCATTGATTTTAGAAAGCAAGAATATTAATTGAGTTAGGTGAAGTAAATGATTGAAATTGTGAACGCAAATATCGATTTGCAAAATAAAGAAATGAGTGTAGATGTGGTGTCGTTATCTGAAAATGTTATCCGCATTACTTTTCAGGAAAAACCTTGTTACGGTCAAGTCGTGAAAATGACGATGACAAAAGAACAGGCGACAAAGTTGGCTGAAACTATTTTAGAGCAGTTGTAATTTATGGCCCATTAATTTTAACCGTAACTAATTGAAAAGATTAGTTGCGATAGAAGAAAAATTGAAAAACGTGGACTGGTGAAATGAAACGAAAAATCAAACAGCAACAAAACCAACGCAGAAGACAACAGCGTGAGAGTTGGGAGCTTGGCTGGGAACTTGATAAACGTAAACAGGTTGCAAACCTAGCTTTCCGAAAAATTATCATAACCACTTATTGTTTTTTGGAATTTCTCAAAGATACAGGCAAACCTGCCAATATTGAAACTTTTAAAAATGATTTTGGTTATCAAGGTGAAGATGCGGAATCAATGTATAACGCCGTGTCTAGTCGTTTAGATATGATTGATACGCTTTTATATGGGTGCTAAAAAAGATGGAAGTGCCAAATATTGTACATAAGGCAGGGCGTAGTCAAGCCCTGCAATCTGAGCTAGAAGAGTTTCTGGCGAAAGGTGGCAAGATTAAAGTAATTGACAAACCGATTCAGCGTGGACTGGGTGATAAGAACACTTTTGTTGAATCAGTTAATACAGGTAAATACTTTAATTACAAATACAACAGCATTTTGCGTTCTTTTGTAAGTAATGAAGAAAACCTAAATTACCTTATCAACAAAATGGCAATTACTAAGCGAGAAATCTTGGCATACACCAAAGGGTTTAAGGTACTTACTGAGAGTTTCTATTATCGCCATTTCAGCGAATGGATTGATAAATGAAAAAGAGTAAGTACGGCAATAAAAAGGTAAAGGCGTTCGGTCTTACCTTTGACAGCCAAAAAGAATACGCACGTTATCAAGAGTTGTTACTCTTGCAACGTGCAAAAGCGATTGAGAACTTGCAATTGCAAGTATCTTTTACACTTGTTCCGAGCGTTAAGTTTGCGAGCGAAAAAAGAGCAAAACGAGCTATCTGCTACATTGCTGATTTTGTTTATTGGCAAGATGGCAAGCAAATTGTAGAAGATGTTAAGAGTAGTTTTACACGAGAAAACCCAGTGTATCGCATTAAGAAACACTTGATGATGTGGGTACATGGGATTGAGATTAGAGAGATTTGAGATGAAGAAATTTAAAGTTGAGTATTACAAAGTACTAAACGGTCGCAGAGAGCATGAAAATCTTAAAGCGATTGTTGAAGCTCAAAATGAAGATGAAGCAATGGATAAAATTGAACAAGCGTATGCTGATTCTGTTTTTGATGTCGAATTTTTAGACGTAAAAGAAACGGTGGATACGCCATTATTTAAAAAATTCATCTTTATCGATATGCCTGATTGTTTAACGTATTGTATCCCAGTTGAAGTGATTGCACGCAATCGTGCGAAATACTATGCACATGAATACGATGGCGATGTAATACAAAGCCTTATTGACGACACAATCCCTTTATTCTTGGAAGATGATTACGAGATTAAAGACTGGGCAAAAAACAACATGAACTGGAAAGAAGTGGAAAAGTTTGCGGTGATTGTTGGAAAACCTGATATTGATGATTATGACTATCAAGATACATGGGTTAATGGCGAATTTAAGATTTTGGAGCGTTAATAATGAGTAAACCAGCTTTTCTTATCTCATATATTTTTGGTCATGTGGCTAATTTAGAGATGACTAAACTTCATTGCTTGAAACATAAATATTCAGTAAATAAGCACATAGCCAAGAAAGTGGTTAAAAAACTTAAGCAAGGTCATCTAGTGGTTTTACAACCAGATGTATCTATTAGTAATCACGGCGAAAAGATTTTTTATAACTCACATGATAAATGGTTTGTGTTGAAAATTTGTGCCAATAACAAAGTGAAGTGGGTAAAGTGTAAAAACAATTCAAAACACACTAACAGTAAGAAAAAACGCACTTACAAAATCGATAAGGTTGTTTCTTATGCAATCTAAACGAGATGAAAAGAGACTGGCACTTATCCGCCAGTTGCCGTGTGTAGATTGTGGTAAGTCAGCCCCAAACCCTGCTTGCCATTCTAATTTCCAAGAGCATGGAAAAGGTATAGGGACAAAAGCAAATGACCAGTACACAATTCCATTATGTGATAACTGTCATAAGATGTTTGACCATTACGTCAGCTTAAGTCGAGAAGTCGCTAAAAGTAAATTTGAGCAATGGCTTAGGATTACAAATGAATGGCTACTAAAGCTAGAAGATAAGGAGTTGCCGTTTTGAATGTAGCGGTGTTTCCAATTTTAAGTCATGGCGATGTTACAAAAGTAATCGCTTACCTTAATCAACATCATAGCCAAGCGATTGCAGATGGTGAGCCTTTGGTCGTGAATATCTCAACAAAGATGGAGAAACGCACCCATGCTCAAAACCGCTTGTATTGGTTATGGTTGAGCGATTTAGCTAGAGAAACTGGTAATGACAAAGAAACACTGCATTTTAATTTTAAGTACAAGTATTTAATTTCGATTTATATGCGAGATGACCCTGAGTTTAATGAGATGGCGTTATCCATCAAAGAATTAAAGAATATTTTGGGGGAAACCGACATTTTTAAAGCGATTAGAGATGGTGTAATCAGAGAAACAAGCACAACCAAAGCCAATACAAAACAAATGACCGAGTATCTCAATAATATTTTTGATGAATGCGTGGTCAAGCATGGTATTCGGCTGAAAGTTCCAGATGATTTAGCATGGGCATGGGAAAGATGAAATCACGGCAACATAAGACAACGTTAAATGAAACAGAACAACAAGACCTGATTGCTTTTGGTCGCCGTGTGCGTGAAGCAAGAAGAATCGTTGGCATTAAACAACCTGAGCTATATGAGATAGTTTATCAGCGTTCACCAATGAGAGAGAATGAAGGGCGTAACCGCATTTCAGAGTTAGAAAAGGGTAAAAATAATTGCGATATTATGCGATTTAAACGCTTGTGCATTGCGTTAAATGTTAATCCTGCATTCTTACTAGGCTTGAGTGATGAACCCGAGATACGCCCAACCAATAACTACCTATCACAACTGTATCACGGCGTAACACAGCATTTTGCTGAAAATATTCAATCATTGGTTGATATGGTCGCACATCAAGCGGTTGATTATATGAACCAATTACCGCCATCTAATTATTTGGCTTTGCTTGGTGCGGTTAAAGAATACTGTTTGAGTCGTATTGCTCAAGGAGATACAGACCCACAACTGAGTAACATTATGAACCTTGTGCGACAAATAGAAGTGGCTCAAGCTCGTAAACAGATAGAAGACTTGAAATATTTAGATGATATTCAAGAAGAGTATGGCGTTGAGTTTGTCAAACAACGATTACAGCAAGTCGAAAAACAAAATACAGGTCGTACTCCAATTAATTACCAATTAGGCTTAGAGTTAGGTTTGGATTCAGAAAATGACTGAGAAGAATGCAAGTAAAAAAAGTAAAACAACAGTACGTTATTCTGAAAACGTCTGGAAACTTATTCGCCTAATGTGGGAGAACACATCTCGCATTAGCTGGGACGGCGTATCTGAACAAGTATCACAGATGACAGGTGAGAATACGCCAAGCGGTTCTGTTGTGCGAAGACGTGCCAATGCTGAAAACTGGGTGAAATACAGCACCACACTTGACAACATGACAGGGAAAGAGTTGCATAGAGAAATTAGATTACTTGAAAAAAGAAGTGAATTAATTCAAAGTGATATAAAAAATCTGACACAAAATCTGACACAAAAGCAATCTGACAAGGAAAAACTGGAAAATACTGTCAAATCTGACACAAAATCTGACACGCAAGAAAAAGGATTACAGATTATTGAAGTAAATCAAAAGGATACAGGCTCATGGTCTGACTATGAACAAGAAAGAGAAAAGCCGATTGACTTGCAGGAACGAAAACTCAATAAAGAAAAAATCATTAGAGAAAGACGACATCAATCGTATGCCCTAATACAAAATGACAAATTGCTGAGCAAACTTGCATTAGAAGTAGCAGAGCATGGACGTGAAGTGCTTTTTGGTGGAAGTATAACGCTTGATGAAGATGGTAATATCATAAGTGCTGGTGCAAGTGAAGCAGAATTAGCAGTCTTAAAATTAAAAATGGGCTTTATTAAAGATTTAGCCTATGTAAATAACACATTATGGCAAAACCATTCTATGATGAACCAATCAACCAAAGATAACTGGGGGATTGAAAAAGATGATGTGAGTGATAAAGCGGAGCAAAATGCTCAATTACAAGCACAAATTGACGAACTGCAATTAGAAATGAAACGCAGACAGGCGGAAGATGTATTAAATGAAAACCGCAAACAAGCATTATTACGCCAAATAGAAATCATGAAAGAAGAAGAAAGACTGATTGAGTTGGGTGGATTAAGTCCTGAAGATGAAAACTGGAATGATGAAGAAGATGAATGATTTAAATTCGCTACACTATCCACATCTAAGTATTGAGTGTAGTTATGGCTAGAATCAATAATCCAGCGATAAATAAAAGCACAAGTGCGGTCAATAAACAGGCACAAAAAGTTAAACCAAGTCCAATTAGTGAGATTTATAGCAACCTTTCACCGATGAATATTTGTAGTATTACGCCGTGTGATAAAGATGGCAATGTTCTACAAAAAACAACGGTGCAAGGATTATTTGTTGATGGGAATGAAACCATAGAAAGCCAATGGCAAACGCCTTTTGAAAATTCTAATCCTGAGCATAAATTACCAACATTGATGGCGACCTTACAATCTGGACAATTGCTAGATACGATGGGTTCGGTGTTGGGTACGCCTGTAGATGGCTCAATACACGGCGAAATCGTGGGAAAAATGGAGCAGTTAGTTGGTAAAACCAGCTTAACCAAAGTCAATACACAACAAATCTTTTTAAGCACACAATCGGTTCGCATGAGCCTAACACTCTTTTTTATTGCATTAAGAGATGCAGAAAGAGAAGTAGAGCGACAAATTGCACAGCTAAAAAAATGGTCATTGCCATTGTATTTGTATGATGGTTCAATTGTGCAAAACATGGCAGAAAATGGCGTAACGGTGGCAAATGCTTTCCCATCGGATATTCCAGAGTTTGTGGCAATTACAATACATGGTAAGACATACAAGCCATTTATTATTGAAAATGTCAGCAATCCTCTTAAAGCCCCTATTGATAGCAAAGGGAATCGCTTAAGTGTAAGTGTTGAGTTATCAGTAATGAGCCGTCAAGCGTGGGATAGCCGTGATGTTGATAAATTATATGGGTTTTCATTATGAACAATGAAATCTTAAAACGCTATCAACGACAAGCCTTACAGGTCATGCAGGAGCAAGTCAAAAGAAATGACTTGTTAAAAGAAGGCAATCAACAATTTTCAGTCGAAAATAAAAGACGTTCTATTGTGCAAGGACATAACGCACAAGGGCATAGACGGCTACTTAATCCTAGCGACATTGAAAAAGGTTTGATGTATGGCATAGATGATGTGTTTATGACAACGCTAGGCGGTGAATTGCGAGCGTTAAATACACAAGATTTATTGGCAATACGAGACAATATTGAAACGCTAAACAATCAGTATGCCAAAGGCATTACAGCTAAAAAAGTCATGCGATTGAGTTTAGGGATTGATAAACGCCGTGCAAATCAACAAATCCATTTGGTTGTGCCACTATCACTAAAAGACAATGTGGTTAAGTTTATGACCAATGCCAGCGGTGATAACAAGGCTCAAGTGCATTATCTTCATGTTGAATTTACTACATTAAGCAAAGCCCTTTTGACTGGAGAAACGCCTGACTTTAAGGCAATAGAAAAAATTTGTGCAGGGAATATTCGTTTTGAGTGTGATTGTGGTCGCCATACATACTGGTATCGCTATTTAGCAACATTAGGCGGTTATGGTTATGGACGTTTGGAACACGCCTACCCAAAGGAACGCAACCCATATTTAAGGGGTGTTGCTTGTAAACATGCTATACGAGTAATGCAATATATTTCATCACCTAGTTTTGCTCATTATTTACAACGAAAAGTCAATACGCTACGTCAAGCACAAGCGATAAAGACCCAAAAAACAAACAAAACGCACTTAAAGCAAGTGGTTGAGCAACAAGTGGCAAAAGGGTTTAAGGCATTACAACACAATATCAAACATGCCGAACAAGAAATGTTGCGTTTAGAGAGAAAACGCCAAAAACGAATTGAAACACAACAAAGACAGGCTGAGCAAAAGCGTTTGATAGAACAGGCGAAAAAGCAAGGCAAAGAAACTGCACAGCGAATTAAGCAACAGCAAATCCAAAAAGAGCAACAGCAAATGATAGATGCGTTACGAAGAATGGGATTTACTGAGCAACAAATCGCAAATTTTAGACGAAAAAGATAAGGTGTAAGATGGCAATTCAATTTTACTTAACAGAAGCAGGGCAAAGAAACGCCGTGCAAGCTGAACAACTGCAATTAAAAGTCAAATTAAAAACATTGGTACTGGGTTTGGGGCAATATGATGCACAACAACAAGCACCAAGCATGACTACATTACAACAGTCCTATACAGAAACCGCTATCCAGTATGCACATACGCATGATGATGGAACAATGCAACTGCATAGTATGATTGAAGCAACCAAAACACAAAAAATCTATGAGCTGGGTATTTTGACAGATGACGGCACATTATTTGCGGTGGCTAGTTCGGCGGATAAAGAGTTGCTTACATTGGTTGAAAATACTCATAGTCTATTTATGCTAGGGGTAAAATTAGTTGATGTTACCGCACCAATTCAAGTGATTGTGGATAATGATACTGGTTTAGCCTTGTCGTTAATGAGAAAGATTGAAACTTGGCAAGATGTGCCGTTGGGGTCATTATTTTTAACCACGTTAAATTTTCCAAATGCTGAAGCAGTTAGAAAGTATAAAGGCTATGGGCGTTGGAAGCGTTTTGGCGATGGTCATGCAGTTATAACGCAACAACACACAACACCTGAAAGCGGTTATGCTTGGAAAAGTCGCATAGGTGCAACTGGTGGAGAAGATACACATCGATTATCAATTGATGAAATGCCTGAGCATAAACACAGCCAAGACGATATTTTTAACAAATTCGGAAGTAAAGCGAGCGAATCTGGCTTAGGAACAGCTGGAAGTATTGATAGTGGTAATCCTGTGAACGAATACGGTATTGGTCATGTTGGAAACCGATGGAATAGTGCGACTGAATCAAAAGTTGGTAAAAATAAATCACATAACAATGTGCAAAGGTCTATAGTAATAGGGGCTTGGTTGCGTATTCCTGAGCCAAGTGATTTTTTATCTTTATCAGCAAATGTGGAGCGTATTGCTGTTGGTCAAACGGCTGAATTTAGCCTAAAAACCAAGTTACCGCCGTATTTTACCGTGCCTTACCACATTACAGGTGTAACCACTAGCCAAATTTCTCATGCTGATTTAAATGGCTTTTTAACGATTGACGAACAAGGTGAAGCAAAACTTAGTTTAAGAGCTGGTGAAGATTATGTGGCTACTGGGGATAAAACTCTATCACTTAATATTGTTGATAGCGATTTATCAGCAACAGTTGTTGTGATTGATAGTGGAGAAACTGTAGCACCGACACATACCTATTATACAGGCACACATCAAATTACTGTTGAACCTAATCAGATTGCAACCTTTGACCTGTTCGCAGGTGGTGGCGGTGGTGGTGGTTCACGTTGGACAACATTTAGAGAAAATAATGATGGACAAGATGGAGCAAATGTTGTCTTGACTTTAGATAACGCCAACCTAACCGCAGGCGGTGGTAGAAAAGGCACGGAAGGTTGGTGGGGTAATGGTTCACATTATGGTAACGGCTCAGCAGGTGCAGGTGGCAATAACAATATTGTTGATGAAAATAGCTTGTTTGAAATCTTGGTTAATCAACGTGGTACAGATGGTAAAACGTATAACCGTTATGAAACCCAGCGTGGGGCTGAAGTGGTTGCAGAAGCAATGGCAGGTTCTAACGCAGGCGGTAACGGTGGCAATGGCGTTGGCGATGAGCGTTGGAGTTATGGCGGTGCAGGTGGTAGCGGTGGACGTATCAAAGCTCGTTATACTAATCACGGCGAATCTGTAGTAACCATTCAATTACAGATTGGACAAACGGCTAAAGGTGGACAACATCAGTCTAAAGGCGGTGATGGCGGTTTTGCCTATGCAACGGTGAGCGTGGTATAGCGTATGCAATATAACAAACTACATAACGCCGTGCGAAAACATATCGAACAAGAACAAGATAATGTTATCTTGTGGGACGTACTACAAGATGAAAGCCAAGACCCTACATTATTGAGTTTAAGAGCGTATGGTACACGAGAGCACGCAGATATTGTGATGATTACTTGTGGGGTTTCAGGTGTATGGCAGACTTTACCATGCACTCGAATTGTGTTGCCTTTGCTTAAAGATGTAATTGCCTTAAAACGGCAGTTTAATTCTAATTAGATTCTAGTTAGAATTTAGCCATCTTGACAGATGGCTTTTTTATTGCTAGGTGATTTCTTGGTATGGAATAGAATAAAAAAGATACAGCATAAATATCGCATAATGGATTTATTTTGAACAAAAAATAGGTTAATTATGTCAAAAATTACAGGGCAAAGCGGTTTTGTGTATGACAAAGATGGATTTTTGTCAATTCAAGTCGCTGAACAAGTCAATACAATTGATGATAATGTTGAGCAAATTAAACAGTTTTTGTTGCAACAACAGCGAATGACTGCACATGATTTAAAGTCGCAGGTAATTCAACAGCAAGCCTTGCAACGTATGGTTGAACAACAAGATGTTCAAATTATCAATCATCAACAAATTAGACGTAGTATCGATTCAGTACGCACGATTAGCCAAAATCAAGTGCGAACGTTGGATAATTTGTTAAATGAAAGTAAAAAACAAACTTATGCGGTGCAGAAAAGCCATCAAGGGCAAATCATCAATCATAATGCACTAGAAAGGGCAATCAAGGAAAATACTGCAACAACAAGACGTATGAGAGTGAGTGAGCCAGCTCATCAAGTTAAACATACACATGAACCCAAAGCACATTCTACTAAATCTGTAAACACGGCGAGAGATAGTCAAGGTAGATTTACAGCACAACCTGTAAGCCAAGTAAGTAAGCTGGCAGATGCTATACGTCACGCCAATTTTAATATGGGTGATAGCTCATCTATTGACCCTAGTATCGATGCTATTCGTGAAATAGGTGATTTATTTAGACCTGTAGGTAAGATGGCAAGCCTTGCCTTTAAGCCTTTGTCTGCTATGGCAAAGCTAAGAAAACGTAACGAGCCATTACCTAAAGAAGAAGTCGAACACAATCGCAAACAAATCAAATTATTAGAGCGTATTGCGGATAATATTTTACGCAGTAAAGATGGTTTATTATCCAAATTAGCTAGGGCTTTAGGGCTTGGCGGTGCAGGTGGTGGGCTTGATGTTGATATTGGCGGTAAAGGTAAGAAAGGACGGAATACTTCTGGCGAAGGGGTGAGTTTGCCTGATATGCCTGATAGTGATAAAAATCGCCAAGGGAAAAAGGATAAATGGTATAAAGGTTTAGGAAAGTATGGCAAAGCTGGTGGCTTAGGTGTTGCCTTAGGTGCGTTAGGTTTCTTGGATTGGAATGAGCAATCTATTCAAGAAAAAGGGGCTACTGTTGGTAATTTTGCAGGGGGTATAGCAGGTTTTGCAGGCGGTGCAATGGCAGGTGCAACCGTTGGTAGTGTTGTGCCAATTGTGGGAACTACCGCAGGTGCAATTATTGGCGGTATGCTTGGTGGTTGGGGCGGTGGCTCGTTGGGTGAAGTGGTAGGGGAAAATGTTGCTCCATATATTGACCAATGGACACAAAAACTCATTGCCTACAATCTACCTGAAAAGATGTTGCATACTTTCGCCGTGCCTATGGTGGGTGTGGTAAGTGCTTTATCCACGGCGGTCGGAAGTCTTGGAACACTTGCCAATAATTCTTTTAACGTCATCTCTAATCATATCCAAAATGTAGTATCAACCGTTAAAAACCTATCAAGTGAAATTTTTGACAAGGTAAGTAAAGGTGTTGGGCAAGTGTTATCGTCTATGGCGAACCTTGTACCTGAAAGCGTTAAAAATGTCGCAAGTAATGTTGGTGGTGTGGTTACTGGTGCTTATTCGTCTGCGGTCGGTGCAACCAGTTCTGTTATGGAAAAAGTGGCAAATGGCTATAATTCTGCTGTTGATTGGACAAGTCGTAATGTGATTGAGCGTGGGGCGAATGCGGTTAATAGTATAAACACTTCAATCAGAGAAACTTTAGGCAAGTCTGTTGCTTATACAGGTACTGCCCAAGAGTTGCATAACCAAGCAAAAAGCAAGGGGTTGTTTAAAGGAGCAACAACAGTTGATGGCGGTTTAGGTCATCAAGGAACGTATGCAGGATTAATGAACTCTAAAAATGTGATTGGTAGCAACTTTAAATGGTCGGCTGCCGTCAATGATGGTTATCACAAGCGTAAAAGTCCTAACAGTAAACACACTCAAGGACTGGCGTATGATGTTACGTTGAAAGATTTTGGCAATGGTAAGAGTACAAAAGCAGTTCAAGAATTGGTGAATTACTATCAATCTATGGGCTTAAGCGTATCTGCCAAAGCTCAAGGTTTTAAGGGTGCTTCAAATAAAACAGATGTCATGATTATTGATGAACATTTATTCCCTAGTTCTAAATCGACTGGTTCACATCTTCATGTCCAATTCAATAGTAAAGAAAGTGCCAATAAATATTATCAAGCACAAGCAACAGGTATAAAAGCTAGTCCAACGCTTGAAACTAATGCTCATCAAATGGCTCAAATTCCTATGATGAATACGATGCTGACGGCAGGGCAAAAGGCAGGAATGAGCAATAGTGCTAAAACCAGTGCAAATATGGCTCAAGCTAAAATGCACCATCAGCTAAAAAATAACAATAAATATGACAGCATTATGTCTGAAGTGTACAGTAAATATGGTTTTACTGCTCAAGAACAAGCCATACTTAAGACCCAAATTGCACAAGAAAGCCGTTTTGACCCTACTGCTCGTTCTCATGTAGGTGCGATGGGCTTGGCTCAAATTATGCCAGCTACGGCTAAACAATTTGGTGTTTCTAATGCTTATGACCCACGCCAAGCAATTGAAGGACAGGCGAAAATCATGAGAGATTTGCTAAAGCATAGCGGTGGTAATTGGAATCAAGCATTAGCATTCTATAATGCAGGAAAAGGCTCAACCGATGCAAATACTCGATTTAATAAAGTAATGGGTTATAAAGAAACTCGTCAATATGTGGAAAATATTTTAGCCAATGTGCCTAATATATCCTTAAATGGCGTAACTGGACAAATTGCTCAAACAATGGGAGATACAGCAAGCCAAGTTGCAAGTATGTCCACAGGTGCAGTAGGAGCAATGGCAGGATTGGCAGGTATGGCAGGAGCAGGGATAGCAGGTATGGTAAATCCATTGCTATTGTTACCTTTTGGGGAAGTTAAGGCACGTTATGGTACAGCTAAGGTAACTCAACCGCCAAGCCTACCATCACCGCCCAAAGCAAACGATTTACAGGTGGCAAGTGTCAAAGAGCCACTTAATACAGCCAAACCACTAGAAGTTAAAGTAACCAATACATCAAACGAAATTATTGGGCAAAATATTAGCGATAGAACGCTTGCTCATGCGATTACTGGCGGTGTTGGTGAGCGTATTGTTTAGCGGAATCATAGAAAAAAGCCTATGTGTAAATTGTGTATGATGACAGTATTGTTTTTTTATTAGAGATAACATGATGTCAAATACACAATATCTACCTTTAGGCTTTACTTTAATTAAACCAGCTCATAGTACATTTAATACTTTTGATAGTGTACATAGTACAGGGGATTGTGCAGTAGGCAAGATTCACGGCGAACAACGGAATATGCACGCCTTAGTTGTTGAAAATGCCACAGATTATGCTGATTGGACAATTGTTGAATTAAGCGGTAAAGATAGCACAGGTCAAATGATGTTTGACAGTATCGCCGTGTATGGTGCATTTGATGATATGCACGCTAAAATTTATGCCACAAATACAGGGGCAAAGTTGTTAGGTATGTTCGATAGTGTGGCAGGTGATGTTGTGCATTCAAATCAACATGGCTTACAACGTGCCTTGAATACTGCAACAGGATTTAATCCTAAAAAGCCTATCCCATCATGGTATATCGATAAAATGCAAGATGTGCTTAGTGGTGAAAAGGTCATGTGGGATAGTGTTACATTAAAATCTCACGGCGGTCGTTTAGATAATTTGTTGCTTGATATGCAACGTCATGATGATAATTGTGCTTTGGTAGAGCAGTTTGATAGCGTAGAACAAGTATTAGCCCAATATGATGATATTGAGATAATGGCGTATGATGGCGTATTCATGACCTATTCTCAATTAGAGAAGTTTGCTAAACGGTTACATTTAGCAATGGATAATGCTTCAAAGGCAAGTAAAGTACAAGTAAAAGATGTTAAAGTATCCGACCCTTTTAAACGTCAAGGCATGGCACAAATCTTCGTTTTGTACACTTTAGACGATGGTCAAAGCGTAACAGTATTTTTACATAACCCTGACAGCACACCAGAACAAATGCAAGCCAATGATGTATTGATTGCATGGAAATGGGTGTTAAATGGTCGTGATGTAACAGGTGCGGTACAATCCACAGTACACGAAAATGGCAATACTGGAGCAAATGTAAATATCTTAGCTGGTCGCATTATGCAATTAGTGGACAAGAACTCAGCACGTTTTAAGCGTACACAAGCGAAAAAAGAGCAACAGAAACAGGAGCTTGAACTGGCTCAACAGCGTGTAACAGAAAAACAAGCAATGCTTGATAAATTAAATCAAGATATTGAGTTGTTGCAACAAAAATTAGATGAATTGCAAGGCTTACCTAAAGCACAAACGCAATATTCAGCAGATAACCCATACGCTCAATACGCTTCACATGATGAAGAAGTCAAGAAGAATGCTGACGATTGGGAACAGCGTAAACCTTTGACTGAAGAAATGCTATCAGAACTCAATCGAAAAGCTGAAGAGCAAGGTTTTACAACCTATATCGAAAATCATCATGCTTCACTTGGTCGATTCCAAGCAGAAAAAGAAGTAGGGAATCGTAAAGCTGAAATTGATGGTCGTTTTAAAAATGGCGGTGAAAGTTCATTTGAAGAGCCAAGAGATTTTGCATTATCACTTTTACAAGATGGTGAATATGAAGAATATGCGTATGGCAATGATTTAGATGAATTGTTAGAAAAAGCGAATCAATGGTTAAATCAAGAGCCAAGTACGCTTGAAAATGAACCGCAAAAACCATCTCAAGTCAATGCAGGAACAGAGTTTACCACTCGTTTTGGTAACGATGTATTCATTATGCCTGATTATGAAGAAAGAAAAGCAACCTTATTGAATGCTTATAAGCAGTTTTTAGAAAAGCGTGATGACAAACAAAAAGGACTTAGTGAGCTTTTAAAGCGTTCTCAAAGTGATATTAATGAACATGAAAACAAGATTAAACATGAAGAGAGTATGCAAGAAGATTTGCAAGACGTAAATTTATTACAATATCACCGCATTCATCTAAAAGCTATCCAAGATGCCTTATCAGAATTAACTAAGTTTGTTCGAGAACCATCTCAAGGTGCAGAGCCACAGCCTGAACCTACTCAACAGAATAGCGAACCAAGCCAAGAGCTATCATTAGATGAACTAAAAGAGCAATACAAAACACGATTAAAGAATAAAGATTTTGAGTGGTTGGAAAACAATGCTAATCAATTAAAAGATATTTTTGGTGAGCGTATTGCTGAAGTAAAAGCGTATTTGCGTAAAGTTGGTTTTGTTAGTGATGGCGAAAATAGAATGCAAATAGGCGAATTTGGCGAGAAGAAATACGCCTTAATCCATATTGATGGTCATGCTGATTTTGGCTGGTGGACGACTTATAACATTGATGGAGCAGGTGGTAAAGGAATTGAAGACTTGCTAGATACAGAACCACAAGACCTTGCTAAGCAGATTTTTCAGCGTTATCAAGAGTTGGTTTTAGGATTGTCTCAAAGTGATGTAGAGCCACAATCTAATAGTAAATACTCGCAATCCGATATTGATTACCTAAATAGCGTTATCAATAAAACTATCAACCTAGAGACGGTAGATATGGATAAAATTATTGAAATTGGAGAAAAGGACGAAAATGACCCATTGTTTGAGCAAGCATTGCAAGTCATTAATGATTACACAGATGAAATGACAAAAGATATTTAATAGGGGTGTAGTATGTTACAAGGTTTAGCAAAAGCGAAAGCATTAAAAGAACTTAAGCAGTTACACACTCAAAAAGAAAGCCTAAAAGGGCTTTCCCTTGCCAAAGCCTTAAAACGCATTCATGAATTGCGTAAAGATTTGGGAATGGGTAAAAAACAGGATACAGCTACCGCCGTGTCTGAATACGTTGATACGCTTATCTTTAACCAAGACCGCAAAATGTTATTGGTGCAACGTCATGCCCAAGATGACTTTATGCCAAATAAATGGTGGTTTGTAGGTGGTAAATTAGAACACGGCGAAACTGTGGAGCAAGGGGCGATTCGTGAACTTAAAGAAGAGACTGGTATTAAATTACCATCTCTCACCCTTGTTGAAAAGAAAACGTTTGACAATGGTAGTATTTCGCACCGCTTTATTGGGACTGTGCAAAATGATGTAGTGATTCATCTTGCTAAAGACGAATTACAGGATTATCGTTGGGTAAGTATTGATGAATTATCGCAGTTTGATTTAGTTGGAAATTTATCTGATTTACAATCATTGTCCAAACAGTCTTTAGACTTGTTGGGTGATGATAATAAAGTTACCAATAATACCGTATCCAATCCTTTATATGACAGCATTCTGAATCATGAAAAGTCGATTGATTTAGATGTTTTGTTGAACGTGCAAAAGGAAATAGACCAAGACCCTAACCATTATCAAATTAATGACGTGTTGGACGAATTAGAGAAACAAGCTAGAGAGATTGGCTTGATGATTTAATTTTTTCAGCATTAAGTCCCTTGCATTGAAAAATGTAAGGGATTTTTTACTTGGAACATGACAAAAAGGGGGTTTTTGCAACTGTCATAATAATCATATCGTTTATCTTATGATGAGAAATGTCTATATGAACAATGAATTTGACAAACAACAAGCGGAAATCAGCCAAGCGACAGCGGAATGCCAAGCATTTTTTGGTTCAATGTTGAACAAGAAAGATGTAAATGCTTTTGACAGCATTAGCCAAAACCAAGTCGAAAAAATGCCAAAAGTAGTACAAGCATTTTTTGACAGTGCAATTATTCCTGAAGAAAAACGTAGCTACTTAGAAAAAGCGATTCAAGCTGGTATCAAAGAATATGCTTACCGCAATGGCGGAGATATGCCATCTGCTCAAAATATCACATCAGCCTTGTATGCTGGTTTAAATACAGGTCATTACTATAAAAATGCTTTTGATTCTGCATCAGATTTAAGTCGTCATATTTCTGAAACTGAAAAGAAATTTTTTGATAGTGCGGTCGCTAATGGCAATTTCGACCAAACCGCTATTGTACCTGCTTTAACTGTTGTAACGATTGCCAACGTTATTGCTAGTTCTTCGCCTTTAATCTCGTTAATTCCAAATATTAACAAGTCTAAACGTGTGCCATTGGCGTATGTTCGCTTAACTACAGACCGTAACCATTTAGCGATGAAAAAAGGTGAATTTTTAGACGGTTCGCAAGTGGCAATGCCTTATGTTGAAGGTCGTTATGCAGTAGCAATGCAACTGGAAAGCGGTAGTACTTATAAAGCAGTATCTCACAGCGTGTATTCTGACTTTGATAAAAAGCTCATGGATACCAATAGCAAAAAAATACCATTCTTAAGTGCCAATGTATCTATCCGTTTAAATGGTATTGAAATTGCTCACACTCGCAATGAGCATGAAAATAGTACACAAAAAGGTATTGTTTCAGCAAAAATTAAAAAGGCAAAAGTTACCATTGCTGGTGTGGAATATAGTGTTGTTTCTGCAAATGCAAATATGGATGAACGTTCAGTAAGCGTTCAATTTGACAAAGCATTGCCTGATACTGGTGTATTGTTATTAGCTCACTTGACGATTGATTATGATGCAAAAGATGAAAACAATAATTTCATCAACTATCCAGCTGGTGTGGCTCAATCTGTTACATGGGATAGCATTCAGTCCGCTCCTGACCAATTCGGCGTAACGTTGTTGCGTACATTGATTAATCAATTTGTCAATGAAATCAATTTAGGTTTATTGGCGACCGCAATGTCAATGTTACAAGGTAAATACTTCCTTGAACAAACGTGCCGTTTATATCGTGATGCCAAAACAATCGCCCAATACAATCAAGACAAGATTTATCAGTTTGATATGTCTCGTGGTTCGATTGGTAATATTTCGGCGGCGACAAATACAACTGGCGAATTGATGGCTGAAATCTTCAAAGTTGTAGATATTGCAAAATCAGACATGATTAAGAAGACTGCTGGAGCAACCGTTTCAGTCAATATCTTGGTTAGCGATAATGTAAAACACTTACTCGCAACTTTACCGCCGGATAAATATGTACAAACAGGTGCAAGTGCAAAATATCATGAAATCGTGCGTGTAGGTACATTGTCTAATGGCATGGATGTTTATCATACGCCAAGTGAGCATGGTATTATTACCGAAGGCAATAACACAGCAGAAATTATGATGATGGGGATTGCTAACGAACCTGCCAAATCTCTTTTTGTGGGGACGATTGTAGAAGCTCCAGTTATGGAACGAATGCAAGTCGATACTCGTGAAATCACTATGATGGCTCATTTAGACATGGTGGCAGATGTAAACCCTAATGAATATTATGCACAACAAGTGGCGTTGATTGAATTGATTAATTTGCCAACTTTATCAACTAATAAATAATTAGGTGCAAAGCCGTAAGGTTTAGGCTTTACGGCTTTTTTGTGAAATAGGTGAGTGTGATGACAGTAAGCAATGATTCGTGGCAATTAGTGGTGAAAAATCATCATCATTTGCCTTTCTATGAAAGCTATAGCGGTCAAAGATTAAAGGCAAATAGCACAACAACAATTCGACTGCCTAATGCCAAAGCATTTGAGCAAGTTAAATTAAATATTTCACATATTGCTGAATTTAAAGATTTAGAAATCATTTCGGAAAGCGAACCATGCAAAAAAATTATTTAGATAATGGTGTAGAGTACCGTTTTAGCGTGCAAAACAATTCAAGCCGTGCGATGTACGAACCATACACAAAAACACTTTTACCAGCTTACAAAAGCACTGATTTTACGATTGTAGGTGAGCTTGCATATAACAGCGTGGTAAAGAATTTACAACAATTAGCTCAGTTGCATAAATCAACAGGTTTTGACTTTGACATCAATCAAATTGAAGTGCAGACCAGTCAAGCTACTACTGCAGATAGCAAAATCATTATCACTGTACAAGAATAGGCGGTGAATCATGGCTAAAGGTTTTAATTTAACTGAATTAAACGATAAACACTCTTATGTTAAGCGTTTAGTTAAAGATTTGGAAAAGGCGGTAGGTCAAAAAGTGGCAATTACTACCGTTGCTAAAGTCAAACGCACGTCAGGGGTGAGTACTACGCCTATTACTTTTGTATTTGATGGCGGTCAGTCTTTAGAGATTTTTGTGCGTTCTCAAGGCGATGTAATTAAAGCAACGCTTAATGGCAAGGTTTTTGCGATTGTAGGGGATTTGAATAATAGTTTTGATGACCATTATAAAATTGCCATTGATACAATTTCAGAAAAAATTACAAGTGGGCAAAAAGCATTTGAAGCCAATTTAACTAAAGTAAAAATCACTCCGCCAAAAAGTAAAAACAGCTCGCCTAAAACTAAAAACTCAGTTAGCAAGCAGTTGCAAGTTTTAGGTGAACAAGAAAAACAGCTTGATGAAGAAATCAAAAAACGTCAAGCCGTCCATGATGATTTAAGGCAAAAACTTGAAGTTGCTACTGTACAAGCAGGTGTGCGTTAGTTTTTTTAGGGGCAGTATATGAAACGCAATGAATACGGCATGTATGAACACGATTTTACGCATTATCGTGGAGATACGTTTGAAGAGTTTATTGAAACTCAAGGTATCGATGTTCAAGGCACAACGTTTACTATGCACATTGCTCCTAATTCTGGCGATATTATCGAACCGCTTATTGAGAAGTTGAGCGATGGTATTCGCATTAAGCTATTGCCTGAAATGACTCGTGATGTAGAGTGGACAAATGCTCGTTACGATTTACAGACAACAGATGCAAGCGGTGCGGTTAAAACTGTTTTAAAAGGCAATTTCAAGCTATTAAAGGACGTTACACGGTAATGTTAGTTCTACATCTTGGAGATAAGCCTTGCAATAAAGAAAAGTTATTGATTAAACAAGACCAAGACCCACGCATTGTTATCTATAACGAAGCTGTCGCAAATGGCTATACAGGTACTTTTGAAGAGTTTTTTGGGCAATTATTTAAAGATAAGGCAAATATATTAGACCAAGCAGATTGGTAGGAGTTTTATAATGGCAGAAGTTCAATTTAAAGTACGAAAAGTAACAGCAGTCCCAGTGGTTCCTGTTGAGCCAAATACTTTATTTTTTGTTGCGAATCCAAGCAGACCTGATTATGTTGAGATTTATATATCTAGCAATACAGGGCAACAGATTAAGCGTGTTGTTAATGAAGATGACATCAAGGTGTTGATTCGCCAAGCGATTGAAGAAAATGGACAATTTAAATACGTTATTGTCGCTGACATTAACGCACGAAATACTTTGCAAAATAAGTCTCAACCAGTATTCGTGAAGAACGCAACGGCTGATTCAAGTGTAAAAAGTGGTGGTGCTTTCTACTTGTATGATGAAACGACCTCATCATGGGTAAAAGTGTCTGAAGCAGAAAGTATGGACGTGGTCATGCGATGGGCTGATATTCAAGGTAAACCAACATCAACTCCACAAGCGATTGACACGGCGGTAACACAATCGCATACCCATGCCAATATCACCCAGTTAGATAAAATTGGTCAAGATGCTCAAGGTAATTTGTTATTTGGTGGTAAATCGGTAGCAACAACCATTAATGATGCGTGGTAAGTAAAAATGGCTGATTATCCATTATTAGCACAAAAAACGGTATCATCATTACCATCAACTCTAACGGCTAATACATTGTACTTTGTGCGTGTTGGTAATGGATTCGACTTGTATATGACCGATTCCACAGGGCAAATTGCACATAAAATCAATGATGTAAAAAGTCCAGAATGGCAAATTTTATCTACCCAACAAAATTTAAACGATATGAAGACAGAGGGTAGATACTTCATTAATACAACAAGTAATCTTAACGCTCCTACAACAACATGGATTTATGTTGAAGTTGAGCGTGTAGATATTAATGAAACTACCAATCGTATTCGTCAGAAAGTATGGGGCGATAATAATGTAAGAGCAGTTTATCATAGAATTTGGAACGGCACAGCTTGGACTGGGTGGGAAACAATGGCGACAGTTCAATGGTTCAATGGTACTGTAGCATTAGTAAATGATTTGTTATTAGCAAATAAAGCCATCACAAACGGAAAATTATTATACAATGATGTTAATTTCAAACTTGGAATGAATGGTGTTGCGATTTACAACAATGTTGCAGGGGGTGGTCTTGTTATCGAACGTATCGAAAAACGACCGAATAATCCAACATCTTCTACACATGAAATTCGTATTACAAGACGTGCAAATGTTGCAACTGGTCCAGGGCTAGGTGGATTTTGGCAAGCAATTAATTCAGCACCGAATAAAACCTTTGTTGTCAGATACTTAATTTGTTTACCTACTGGATATTCATTAGTATCAGCAACAAACGCAACAGGAAATGGACGTATTGATAAATGGATTGGTAGTGTTGCAGGAACAGGAAAATATGAAAGTTACTACCGCTACATTCAATGTGGTGATACAGGTTCATTTTCTACAACTGGTCATGTATATGTAACAGGTACAGCACCAACAACAGCAGATTTAGTATGGTATCTAGCACAAATTGAATGTTATGAAGTAACAGACTACAAAAGTTATCTTGATTATGTTTATATCAAAGATGTGCGAAATGATGACCAATTGCCTAACTGGTATTGGACAAATTATCCAAGATGTGTAATCAATGAGTTTAAATTATCGACCGCTATCGGTTTAACTGGATTTCCTTTATACACTTGTTTAGAAACTCGTATAATGTGGGAAAATTCAAGCGGTGGTAGTATTGTTCAGACAGCGTATCACCCAACTGAACCCAAAAAAACGGCAATGCGTTATAGCGTAGGTGGAACGACAACAGCAACATGGTCGGCGTGGACACAGCCTTTTAACAATACATTAACTGAACAACGTGTAATAGAATTAATCAACGCAAACCGTCAATTCAATGCACATCAAGAGAAGATTCTTAATGATTATGTGTTGATGAATACGGATAGTGATAATGATACGGTTTCCGATTATGACGAATTGAACAAATACAACACATCACCTACCGACCCTGATAGTGATAATGACGAATGGACGGACGCTGAAGAGATTAGACGTGGTACAGACCCTAATGCTCCTAATCCACGACCTAACGCATTATTCTTATGGGATACGACATATAACACAATGACCAAGAATACAGCAAACGACACTATGATTGTTGTTGCGAAATTGGACATTAATAATAAGCCTATCGAGCCTGTTAATGTTGTTGTTGAATATGGCGATGATTATTCTATTCGCATTGAGCGAAGAATAGAAAATCTCACATACAGCGGTGATAAACAAACAACTATTACTATCCCTGTTAAACAATGGATTAATGAAGCATTCCCTAACAATGGATATAGCGGTAATCAATATTTCCGTGTATTCATTAATACTGTGGCAAGTGGTGCTAACGTATTTGGAACAGGCGAACATTTTACATTCTAAAAAAAATGAGCCAAATAATTGGCTCATTTTTTACATCAACCAAGCATTTCCGATTGTTTCGGCACTACGTTGTAATTCAACTTGAATGCTTTCATTGGTGATATATGTCCATTGATTCGGTTTATTCAAGTTTTCAACAGCTTGTACATAAAAATCACTCATATTGTCATTAAAGGCACTAATATGATTGCGTAATAAGGTTGTAATTTCTTGTGTGTTGAACCCGTTAGCCAGCCATTGACTCGCTTTCAAGCTATTTTTTCCATATTTATCTACCAGTAAACCAATGATTTGTTCTTTTACTTGTTCAATATCATGCACGGCGGATAGCTTGCCTTGAATGTAAATTTTAAATGGCTTTTGTTCGACTTCATGAAAATTTACACGGTCAGTATATAAACTGTCTGCATAAGCAATGGTGCGTGCAATATCTTGCTTAATCATCTCTTTTTCGCTCTCATTGATAGGGATAAAAGCAACATTGAGATGGTTAATATTTTTCCAATCTGCACCAAAATGGCGTTCATGTAAATTCTCGTTCCAAACGCTAATAAAATGACAGCGGTTCATAAATTTTTTACGGAGCAAGAAATCGAATTGCCCTAAAAATACTGCATTATCATCATAAAGTGATGGGTAACTAGCAAGTACTCTTAATTGTGAAATATTTAAAGGGTCTGCACCTGCACGCACAACAGCACCTAATTTAAACTTGATTCCTATCTTTTGTTCATCTGTTGTGTAAACATCAAGGAGTGAAGCATCTTTTAAGCGTTCGGTTTCAACATAGCCATGACTTTCCGTCAATCCAAGTGTAAATACTTCACCTTGTTGAGCAGTCCTACCAACTCGCTCACTATCGCCAAACTCTACATAAATGCTTTCATATTCATCTGTTGTGAGTGTCGCCGTGTAATCTAAAGCATTCACATTAAACCATTTGGGTTGTAGAGTGTAATGATGACTACTTGGCAATTCATTATCTCTTAAAACCAAGCTCGTTAGATTCATGTCGTCTTGCAACTGAATTTTAACTTGGTGAAAAGGTTCGGTTTTAGGAATCGTGTATTGAATTTCTCGATATTCGCTTTGTTCAACTGTTGTAATCAAGCTACCGTTTGGCTCAATCGTTACCGATTTAAGCAATCGCCACTTTCTAGCACCACTATTATCTTCAATTTTTCGACCCTGTGATAAGGTTACAGGATTTACGCCATTGTTAAAAATTTCAATTTCATGTTGGCAAGCAACGGCAAGCGGTAAAACTCCTTTATTACTTGCATCTGCCAAAATTGAGCGGTCTTTTGCTTTGATAAAAGGCTCAAGGCTTGCAATTTCCATATCTTTTGACAATAAACTTAAAAACGTTGCAATTGACTTTAATTGCATAGTAATAATAGGGTCGCCAGCTTGGTAGCGTTGGCGAACTTCAATATCATCTATATTTTGTGTAAGTGCGGTTAATAATTGATTTTGAGTAAGCATAGTTTATCCTTGATTAAATTGTGTTAGGTCAATCGTGATATTTTTGCCAATTTCAAGATACAGCTTTTTTTGTTCAAAGCTATTATCTTCTTGCCATAGGTTAATATCTACATTTGCAAGCATAGGAATATCTCGCTTAAGTTTATCAATGAACTGATTAGCAAGATTTTCTGTCATAGGCACTAATAAAAAAGCATTTAAATCCGCTCCATAACTTTGCCCATAGTACATATTGGCAGGAGTGGACAACCAATGCTCTAAAATTTGTATTAAGTCTTGATGGTCTAACATAGTAAAAATATGAGAAAAATAAAGGTTATTTTGGCATTTTTTAAACCTAGAATGAGCGGTTTGTTCCTAGTGATAAGCAAAAGCCTTTTTGGAATTAGTGAAAAAACATAGCCTAAATATTTTAGATAATGTGTTTATCTTTTTTATTTCAGTATTGCGGTTATGAATATTTTTGATAAAGCATTTGAGACAAGTCAAGTTTTAGACTTTTTACAAGGTAAACAACAATTAGAGCAATTATTGAATCGTCTTTCTATCTCTATGCAACCGAATCAATGGTTGGATTACATTAAAAGCATTCAACAAGGCAATAAACTTTACGATGAATTACAAGCGATTTTAAAGAAAAAAGTAGGCTACTCATTACAACATGAAGAAAACACGGCGGTTGCATTAACAACGCCACGCCGTGATACATCTCATCTTTATGTAAGCGATGAAAAGACCACAAAAACTAAACGCCAAAATCAAAACGACCAAGCATTTGCCATTGTTCAGGCTCATTTAAATGGTCAGTTATCACTATCAGATATTAGTGATGAACAAAGACAAATTTTAGGGCGTTATACAGGCAATGGCGGTGGACTAAAGGATAATCTAACAGGGCAAATTGGTTCTGCTCATGAATACTATACACCTATTGCGATTGCTCAAGGAATTTGGCAAGGCTTAGCCAATATGGGGTTTGGCGGTGGTTTAATGCTTGACCCATGTAGCGGTAGTGGCGTTTTTGGAGCAACCGCACCGCTAAATACCGCTGTTGATTGTGTTGAGCTGGACAAAACGAGCGGTACAGTCAATAAATTAATTAACCAAAGTGATAGCTACAATGTAACCATTTCCAACTTTGAAAAAGTGGCTAAACAAACGCCAGATGAAATTTACGATAGCGTAGTTTCAAATGTTCCTTTTGGTGATAACCGAGAAGGTCATCAATTTGATGATGATGTTTATCAAGACCAACCTTTAGAGAATTATTTTATTTTACGTTCATTGGATAAACTCAAAGCAGGTGGTTTAGCGTGTTTTATTGTGCCAACACGTTGTACTGACGGTTTGAGTAAAAAAGAAAAACAATTACGCTATATGGCAAGCCTGAAAGCAGAGTTTTTAGGGGCGGTGCGATTGCCAAATAAGGTGTTTTCTGTAACAGGGGCTGATGTTATTACTGATGTTATTTTCTTTAAAAAGCATAGTAAAAATGCCCAAAAGAAAATTGATGATTTACTCCAATCCAATGCAAGTGTATTAAGCGAATCCAATGTACTTTGGGCTGAATATCTTGATGGACAATATTTTAAACATTCTGGGCGTAAATATGTCTTAGGTGATTTTGTTGCAAAAGATGAGAACAAATTCCGTGATGTGGACAGGGTAATGACGGATAAAAGCACCCTAGAGATAGCTCAAGCGTTGGGAAATATCAAATTTAAGGGGCGTATTGATTGGGCGTTATTGGACACAACAGAAGCCGAACATATTGTCTATCATGATGGCGATATGTTGGTGCAAAATGGGCGTACTTTACAACTACAAAATGGACAATGGCAGATTGTGCAAGGTGAACAACCAAGCGAAGATATGCAAGCCCTATATCAGCTATTTAAAGACCCTATTTATGCGTTTAACCAACAAGCAACGTTTGAACAGGCTCAAACATTCTATCAATATTTACACAATAAGCGATTATTTAGCCAAGTACCTGTATGGTTAGAGCAAATTTATTTGGCAACACAACGTAACCAAGATTATTTTACGCCGTGTTTAATGGCAACAGCAGTTAAATTTGCCCTAGAAAATAAACAAGCAACCGATGATTACACACAAATTTACCCAGTATTATCACAAGGCTTGAAAGATTATGCAGGTCGTTTATCTAAAATCAAAATACATCACGATGAAGTTAAACGAACCCTTAAATTGGCACAATTACACTATAAAGATAAGCAATTTAGTGATGTTTGGCAGGGCAAAATCCAACAATTACAAGCTGAAGCAGTCAATGTTGATTATGGCTTTGATGGTTTAATTTATAAAAATCAATCGCATTGGGTTAAATTAGAACAAGCCAAAGCCTTGTTTGGTGATGATTTTGACCCTATGAATGATAAAGAATGGGCAATTTCTGCTGATGGTTTGAGTGTATGCCGTGCAGATGATTACTATGTCGGCAATATTGGACATTTGATTGATGACATTGAAAAACAGATTAAACAAGCCAATCATGAACCGTTAAAAATAAAATTGCTATCTCAATTACAGGTCGCTAAAGACCGAATGATTAAGATTGATACGCAAAATATGGACTTTAATTTGCTATCGCCTTATGTGTCGCTAGAAGACAAGGTACGTTTTTTAAAGGATTATGTACATTCATCGGCATTTATTAATACAGATAAAGATGGTCAGCCTTTTATTGATTTTGAGTTTAATAGCGTTGATAGCAAACAAGATGAAAACAAAATCATCAAACGTATTACACAGTATCTTAAGTCAGGCAATTTGTCTTTAGGTGGGATAGATACTTATCTAGGCGATGAACAAGCCTTAAATGTGTTGCGTAATAAAGTGCGTACGCTCAATACTCAATTTTCAGGCTGGGTAAGGTCGCAAACATCATTAACAGAGCGTTTAGAGTATTTGGCAAATAACCCTTATAAACAATATTTTAATGTTGTAGATGATTCTCGTGAGTTGCATATCGTAGGTATGAATCCTGAGTTGAAATTACATGACTATCAACGTGCTTTTGTTCGTCAAATGGGGCGTAATTTTCAAGGGATTAATGGTTATGATGTGGGCTTAGGTAAAACCTTTACCGCCTTAGCAAGTGTGCAGTATGTACAATCGATTGGCGTTAAAAAGAAAACAGTATTTATTGTGCCAAACGCCGTGCTTTCCAACTGGTACAAAGAAGCAGGGCGAGCTTATTTGAGCTTAGATGATTGTTTATTTGTTGGATTGCGTGAGAAAAATGGAAAATTGAGTACAGATAGTAAATATTATGATGAAGATTTATTGCGTATTCAATCTAACCAGCACCGTAAAATCTTTATGACAATGGAAGCATTTGAGCGTATTCGTCTAAAAGATGACACGATTGAGCAATTTGAACAACATTTAGCACAAATTGATACAGCGTTTGCCCAAAGTGAACAACGTAAAAAAGACAGTAGAGCAAAAAATCGTTCTAAAAGTGTTGCCGAATTGCTTAAATCTAAAACAGGCGTTGCTCCATATTTAGAAGAATTAGGGGTTGATAGCTTGGTCATGGACGAAGCTCACGCCTATAAAAATTCATCAGACAGTTATGATTTTAAAGGGGGTAAGTACTTATCTCTATCTCCATCTTCTAATCGTGGTTTAGATTGCCAAGCAAAAGCGTGGTATATTCGTGGTATGCAGAAAAAAGGTGATGGCGTATTATTGCTCACAGCAACGCCAATTACCAATAGCCCTTTAGAAATCTATTCAATGCTGAGTCTTGCCGTTGGTCATGGTCGTGTTAATGACTTAATGTTGTCAGCAACGGGTGCAGATGACTTCTTGAACGCCGTGTGTGAAATGCGTAATGAACCTGAATTGACGATTGATGGACGTGTTACAGATATGCGTGTTTTCACAGGGCTAAATAATACGCAAATGTTAAGACGTTTAATTAATCATGTGGCAACCATTAAAACCAGTGATGATGTTGGACAATCTATTTTTGTGCCATCATCGCCTGTTGATGAAAGCCAAGTTGTGTTAGATAAGGAAACATTGCAACGCTTGGACTGGTATAAAACGATTTATCGCATTGCCAAACAATCACAAAGAAAGTCCCTTGTTACAGCTCAAGAGTTGGATATGTTGCAAAATGCAATTGAGATGACAGGAGATAGTGAAGAGTTGTTAGCCCACCCTTTTAACTTGATTAGTAAAATGTCCAATGCAATTTTGGATAAGGATTTAGATGATGGGGTAAGTCGCTACACAATTGACAGTAAACAACAGGATAAAGTGAAAAAACTTTTAGCAAAATGGAATGCAAAACCGCCAACTGAAGAGCGAAACAAACTAGGTCGATTGACTGAAAGACAGCACGTTGTCTCTGAAAAAGTGAGTAAAGATGGTGAGCCAATGTACAAGGTCAATGCCGTTGTTCGCCAAGAAGATGGGGTTTTAATCCTAGATAGTAACCAATGGAAAACACAAGATGCTTTTGAAACAATGGCTGAAGCAATGGGGGTAAATTTAGGGGTTAGTATTAACAATAAATTGGCTGGCTTATTGGAAAAATTTAAAAAAGAACAATCCGTCCCTCGTGGTTTGGTGAAAAATGAACACGGCGAAACGGTTGTTTTACCGTATGCAAAACAAATTATTTTCTGTGATAGTTTACCATTGCACAATAAAATCCGTAACGCCTTAGTACAATATGCAGGTGTTGATAAGTCCAAAATTGCCATTATCACAGGGCAACGCAATCATGACCCTATGGATATTTTGGAGATTCAAAACGGATTTAATAGTGTTGATGATAACCGCTATCAAGTGATTATTGCTAATGAAAAAGCTGAAGTTGGGATTAACTTGCAAATTGGCACGCAAGCGATACATCATTTAACGATTGGTTGGACGGCAGATAGTTTACAACAGCGTAATGGTCGTGGCGTTCGTCAAGGAAATTTAACTCAAGATGTCAGTATTTACTATTATGATGCCAATGGTACATTTGACAGTATGAAAAGACGTGTGGTGAATGCAAAAGCCAATTGGATTGGTGAATTATTGGATAGCCAACACACAGGCAAGGTCAATATGAATGAAAGTTTAAGTCGTGAAGAACTGGATTTGCTGATTGATGCCACAGGGGATAGTGAAAAAATGCTTGCCGTGCAACAGAAGATTTTAGATGTGCAACATGAACAACGAGTGCAGGAAATCCAACGTAAACAACTGGTACATATCAAGACTTTAAAAACAGAATTGGCGAATCGTAAAAGCCATCAATCGCCAGAAACCTTATTGGCTGATATTGTGGTTGAGATTTTCAAACTAGGAGACAGTAATCCTGATAAAAAACAGCAGTTGATGAACTATCTACAGCAAGCGTTTTTGTGGAAAAATGAAACAGCCTTAGAGAGCTTAATTAATGATGCCACAAGGTTTTATGGTCGTGGAAAAATGCCACCTAGCCAAGTCCATGATAAGGTTATTTGGAACTACAACAAACACATTCAAGTTGATGAAAACAAGCAACCAATGGTTAATGAGCAGTCTGAATTTTATCAAGACTGGCAAGAGAAACAACAGTCGATTGACCGCTTAATTACAATGGCTCGCCGTGATTTTAATGAGTTAGCACAACAAGATGGGGCTTATTCTGCTAGTATCATTGAAAATATGAATAAAGCACATGATGTCCACTTATTAAGCGATGATTATATCATTGTAACTAATGGGTTGGTTGTGTTTGAAGATAAAGGAGAAACGGTGATTGGTTGCTATATTGATTACGGCAGGGGGAACTTTGAGTATTGGGATAATAAATTAGGCATTCGCAATGCAAATTATTTATTGCCAGACATGATTAAAAATAAGCAGTTAATGGTGCTAAACCCTGACCATGTGGATTATGATAAATACGCCCTACAAATCGCACAATGGGAAGATAGACAGCAGGTTGATTATTTTTCTAAACATAACCCACATATCGCTCGTTTACGTCAAGCAAAAACAGACAAAATCCATCGATTAGATGTAGAAGATACTTTAGTAAAAGATGGTGATTTTTTACTGCCTTTACTAGATAAAAAATATATAGGTAAACAGCATTTAGTGCCGTTTTTTGCAAAATTGGCAGAACGCCAATCAATCTATATTGATGCGTATTTTGGGTCGTTTTTTAAAACAAAAGAAAGTCATTTGCAAAATTTCATCAAGAAAGAGAGCTTAAGCGGTACATTTGATTTATTGTGGGAGATTGAGAAATTTTCAAAAGCATTTGATGTAAAAATGACAGAACGTGAATTTACAATGTTGTTTAAACAATATGCGAAAGGCTATGAACTTCTTGACTCTTTTGGTGTAACTTTGGCGTATAAGGTTGCTACAGAGTTGGATAAACAAGATGGTGCTAATGTTGAATTTATTAATAGTCCAGCATTTGTTGATTTAGTCAAAGATTTAACTCAGGATTATTTGCCATATTTGGATTTATTTGAGCAAGTTGTTATTAATCCTATGCGTGTGCGATTGAGTAAGCATATTACCTGACAAGTCATTGAAAATCGAAAAACCTAGCTTAATTGCTAGGTTTTTGTCTTTGGAATTGTGAAAAATGACAGGGATATATTTTTGCCATAATAATTAAATGTAATAACACAACACAAGGTTTTTTTAAATGGCAAATAAAACAAAAGAAATTACTTACAATCTTTATGAGCGTGGGCGTAAATATACAGGCATTGACCGTAGTGATATTAATGTTCCTTTATTGGTTAAAATGATTAATAGCCCAGCGGTACAAGAGATGGTGAAATTAGGGCAATTACATGGCTATTATGGACATCAAATTCGCCAATTGTATGGCATGACTCCGCCTGAAACCATGTTTATGAATGGCAAGACGATTCGTTTAGAGCCAGCTTTTAAAACGATTTGCTTGAAAGCCAAAGATAATGGCGATGTAAGTCATGTTGCAGAATTTTACAATAATGATTCTGGTGAGTTTGCCAAACGCCAATATCAAGCAGGGGTAGGCGGTTTTAGCACGGCGATTAGTTATGAAAAAATCGGCATGAGCTACAATCCAACTGGCTTTTATGGTTTTGATTATGTAACCCAACAAAACTATTATGACAATATGGGAGATGGGCAATTATTTGATAGTGCAACAGCTAGAGCTAGTGAACGTGAACAACAATTATTGCGTGAACAAATTGTGATGCAATTTGACAGCATTCACCAACAATTACAGCTCATACAAGCCAATGAGCATAGCTTAGACCTAATTCAAGAACAAGAGCGACAATTACAACGTGAAAGCAAACGCCGTGCATTGCGTGAACAACGAGAAAAAGAAATGCGTACAGGTATCAAAGGGACGATTTCTAGCTTTGATAGTGCAGTACAAGATGCCAATGATTATTTAAGACGTTTAGATGACTTAAACAAGCAACAAACCAAGTCTGAACCATCTTTAAACATACCTTTTGGCGTTAAGGGGTAAGTGATGCAACATACAGCGGTGCGTAACCAAATTAAGCAGATTCAAGATGCGTGGATTAAATTATTGTTTGATTTTAGAGCGTGGTTTTTTCCAAAAACGCCACAGGGTGAACATTGGAAATTTCGCCCAGCTCATCACGCTTTGCGTGCTTGCCAATCTCGTTTGATGGACGATGCGGAGTCTATGTTGGCGGAATATCGCAAAAATGATAACCAACAACCGATTGTTGAAAATAAAGACACACAACAAGGCTCAAGCAGTTATTTGCCGATTATGCTGACAGCTAATGCAATGTTGGATAGCTTGCCAATGGCAAGTCAAATCAATGCAACCCCTTATTTTACTGATGTGGCAATTCAAGGGCAGTTGGCTCGTATCCGTTTAGAACCTATTGCAATACGTTTTCAAATTGCATTTTATGCGACCAACCCTTATGGCGTGCGAGATGTATTAAATCAGTTTTGTACTTACTTTTCAGATGACACAAAACGTATGATTTATGTGCCGTTTTTTGTAGGTGAAAAAGATGGTAAGCCGATAATGGAATCTTTTCGGTTTACCGCATTTGAAAATGAGTTGTTTCCAGCCGTTATGAATGGTGAGCAGAAGAATTTAGCCGTTGGTACGGTTGATGTAACGCTTTGTGGTTGCATTCCACATGTTGTTGGATTGGATTTACATGGTTCAGATAAGATTGATGGTGGGATTGATGGTAAAGGCAATCCATTAAATACGCCTGACTTAATCGACAAAGTGGTGATTCAAGCTGATTTACATGATAGGGAACATTGGGTAATCAAGACAGACCGTGAAACAGTAGAAACGACTATAGAGAAAAATCATGACTGATATTGTTGATAGTGCAAACGAATTAATGGAAAAGTCTGTAGATAGCCAATTACAAGAAATTTCTGCTTTATTCATTGGACAATCTTTGTTGGAATGTGAGATGTGTGGTGTTGAAATTCCTGAAGCAAGAAGAAAACTAGGCAATGTACGATTATGTGTAGCGTGTAAGCGTGAGCAGGAGCGGTTATGAATTTTTTTGTACCCCAAATAGACATCTGTGTAACTTTGTTTGATAGTGCTAATCAGAATGATTATCCAACTGCTCCATTTTTGCCAAGTTCTCAGCAATTAAATAATTTGCGAAAAGCAACAGCATATTGGAAACAGCATTTTGCAAATAAGACCTATCAATTTACAGTACAACAGCGGAATAAACCGCCTAAAACCATTGTTGTACGTTTTGATAATACCAATCATGCTTATACTGAAGCAACGACAGCTGAAGCTAAAAAATATAATCATTTGCGTGAATTTGACCAACGCAGAGCGAAAGCCATGCAACATATTTTTAGCTTGATTGAAAGTCCAAGAAGTGTATTAGTGAGTTTGGGAAATGAATTATTGATTGATGGTTTGGTTAATGGTGAACATTATGTTGTGGCATTAAGATGGAATGGTCGATTATATGATTTTTATTCTGCACACTTTAAGCGTGAGCAACAGATTAATCAAATTAAACAAAATCAGATGATTGAAAGACGAAACTATCGTGATTATGACAAATCACCTTTAACAAAAAAATGATGGCTGTGTGATACTCAGAGCCATCTTGCCCCTAGAGAGATAGCAAATTATGCCAGTGCAAAGTCTAGGGATTGGTACGACCTTCGTTTTTAAGACCCCAGTCCAGTATCATAGGAGACTACATCTTGTGGAAATCGGCAATCACAGCTTGTAGTCAAAGCCTATATGTGATTGTCTACGGCAGTTAATCTGTGATGTTAAACATCCATCGAACCGTCCTCGCAACTGCATAACTATTGTATAAAACATTCAAATTTTAGTCAAGGTGAATGATTAATGAGTTCAAATATTGTCTTAATTGATAGCCGTGTCGTTGGATTTTCTCATGTTCCTATCCGTATTTTATCTGCCTGTATTATAGAAAGTGGTATTGTGCAAATCTTAGGTGAAAAACCTTTTATTGAGTTTAGTAAGCAAACTAGCGAGAAGTATCGAACCATTGTCGTTACTGATTCACCTGAAATTGTACAAGATTGGAATATTGCTTTTGACCCTAAAAAGCATTTAGATGATGTGATTAATATTTACCAGCTTAGACAGCGTGCTGGATTGATTCAAATTAATGACGATGTAATGCGATATAACCCAGAACCTGTATTGCAAGTTCGGAAACTGGATAAAAATGGATTGGTACAAGAGTTTGATAGTGGTAGTGTTGAAAATGGACATATTGCCGTGTTGTTGGCAGTTTGGGCAACGTATAAAGTCAAGCTAAATCATGATTGTTTAACGCCGTCTGCAACAGAGAAGGAGTTAGTGGATAGCACATTAATCCCTTTTACTATTTGATTGGAACAATGCAAAAAGCATACTTTTGCAACAGGGCATAATAAGTTATCGAAATGTTTGAGTTGATAAACATACATGAAAACTTATCTTAGCTTAAGTCAAGATGGTCAGTTATCACTACAAGAAAAGTTAAATAGTGATATGCCCTTACAAGTTGAAATGGACACATGGTCGTATTTGGGGGATAACACGGCGTTGGTGATTGCATTTGATGAACGCCGTGCAAACAGTACAGCATTAGAGCATATGAAATGCCGTATCAGTTGTATTGACAAGCTGACCGATGACAAAATCTTTGAATATGGCGGTAATTTGTCGTTATCTGAAACAGACCCTAATAGCTTGTGGAATGTGGCTTACAATAGTGGCGAATTTAAGGAATTTGCACTACATCTAAATGCAACGCCTGAAGCCTTAAATGAAGCAATCAAGGCAAGCCAAGCATTTAATGCACATAAAGCCCATAAGAAAGTATCAGTTGCTTTAGCCTTGCCTGAAGATTTACCACCTGAAACTGATATTGACACAATGGTGCAATCTTTAATCAATATTCTCAATACGCAACAACGTCCAAGTGATATTGCGTTAATCAACATGGATAGCAATATTGATTTATTTACAGCAATTATGATGGCGAATGAAAAAATCAATGTGCCAGTAACTGCCGAACTTAATCCAATGGCAGACCCTGAAGAGTTATTAGAACTGATTGATAGTTTGCATTTGGAATATCCATTATTACAAACCATTTGGTCGCCTAACCTATGCCGTCCATCATATTTGCAATCATTGCGTGGTCAAAGTAAGCCTTGTTATGTGTTAGGGCAACTTATGGCAATGGAAGAGTTTAAAAACCGTGAAATCACCGCAGAAGGCATTGCTCCAATGTCGCAGTTTGTGGCAGGTGAATCACACCCATTCTATTTTAAAGATGTAAAACAACGTCCTGACATTATGTTAGACGATGCGATGATTGAGCGTTTTGCACAATCTAACATCAACTTGGTGCGTTTTGTAACCTATGATACAGGTACAAAATTAGTGATGAGTGATGTGCGTTCACAGTACAACAGTAAAGATAAAAATTCTGTTTTAGATTTATTTACTTCAGCTCGTTGTGTGGCATATACCACTAACGGAGTGATGGATATTCTTAAGCGTTATATGTTGAAACGCACGCCTGATTACTTGCAATCAGCATCAAATGATATTCAAAAATTCTTAGATGGTTGCGTAACAGAAGGTATGTTACAGCCAGCTGAAGACTTAAATGGCAAGCCGTATGAGTTCAAATTAACACCTGACCCATCTAATCCACATGAGCGTGTGCATGTTTATTTTGCACGTTGTGTCGTTGGTACGGTGCGTAGTGTAGTTTTTGATGATGTGGTAACAATATAATTTTTTAAGGTGAGAAAAACAATGTTTAAACTTGAATTTGACCCAAAAGGTGAAAATAAATCAACTGTACATGCTTTTGATTCTGCAACAGGCTTACAAAATGCCGTAGAACAAAATCAATCACGCTTAGAACAAGCAACTGATGAGCATTTTCGTCATGAAGCGGTGGATATTGTATCGACTTTATTAAGCAATGCTGAAGATGATTTTGAAGATGTATTGCCAAGTGCTTTGCTTGACGATTCGATTACTGAATCATTGGAAGATTTAGGCTTTGATGATGGCGACCATGAAACCGCTAAGCACGCTGAAAATATGTTATTAGCATGTATTACTGACTTGCTTGATGGCTTAGGCGTTGATTCTAACACCGTGCAAGATATGTTTAGCGACAACGTGGACTTGGCTGATAGTTCGATTGAAAATGCGTGTCAAACGGCTTTAGCAAACTTACCAAGCGATGATGAAATTGATGATTTCTACACTAGCTTTGTGTATGGTGATGATATTAGTCATGAATTTGATTCGGCTTTAGCTGTAGGTAAAACAACAACAAAACAACTAGGTAGCCAAAAATTTAAATACGTTGCAGTTAAGGCTGTACGCAATGGCAAAATTACAACTGTCAATAAGCGTGTAAAAGGTCAAGGTAAAGTCAAATTATCTCCTGCACAAAAACAGGCTTTAGCGAAAGCTCAAGCAAAAGCACAAACAGGGGCTAGTAAGGCTCGCCGTGAGTTATCTGTCATTAAAGGTTTAAAGGCTGGGTTATATAAACATCATGCCTTTATGGGGAAACTCTAACATGAATCTACAACAAATTATTGACCAACGTGCCAAGACACATGGTAAATTTGAAGACAATGCTGTGGTGGTGTCTGAAGTTATGGCATCGCTTGCAGGTGGTGCAAACTTTCAATCTTTAACGACACAACAGTTTTTTGCTTTGCAAAATATTGCAGGTAAAATGGCTCGTATTGTCAATGGTGATGCGAATGAGCCTGACCATTGGACTGATATTGCAGGTTATGCGACTTTAGCTAAAGAGTGCAATGAACAGGATAAAGAAGCATTTGAAGATGAAGTGATTGTGGTAGAAATGCCTGAAAACAAAGTCTTTAAAGAAAGTGCGAGAACACCTTTGGCATATACAAGAGCATGTGATAAGCCTAAATAGCAGGTTTGATTAGGTCTAAAAACTAGGGTTTTGCCCTAGTTTTTTATTTTGGAACAATGGAAAAATCCGTTTTTTATAACAAGGCATAATAACAATAAAGATTGATAAATGGTGTTTTTATGACATTAGTTGTACAACAGCTGGGTGAAGCAGTTGCAATTCAATATAACGGTTTAACCGATAAAAGCGTACCCAATAATGGGATTTCTACGCTAGGTAAGCCATTGTTTGTGGGTTTATTTAAACGTGGTGTTGTGGGCAAGGTGCTTACTATTCATGCCAGTAACTTAAATTCTGCTTTAGGTTATGACCCTAACAATCCATTTTACATTGCAGTACGTTCATTTTTAGATGCTAATCGTGGTAGTACGGTGCAAGTGATAAATTTAGGGCGTAAAAAAGCAACAGCATTCGCTCAACAAGATGGTGATTCTTATCACATCTTCTTAGGTCAAGAAAAAGTTACAACGCTTAGCTTAGACCAAGTAAAACAAGGTTTTGACCATGAAAAATTCAATGTTTCATGGAATGAATTAACGCAAAAAGTCGTTATTACAATGAAATAGTGGGGAAATATGAAAGTTACCATCGCACCTGCAACAGGCTCAACAAAAGAAACCAAAGTGATTCAAGTGGATTCAGGCACAAAAAGTGTTGAAGTGGATTTAAACGATTTACCTGTGGAATTGCAATTTGCAGAACCAACAACAGGTACAGCAGAAGATGCCACAGCAAGCACGCCTTTTGAAATTCCGTCTGACAGCTCAGCAACGCCTATCGCTCGCTTAACCAAACAGACAGGTACGCACTTAATTACGACAACCAATGGCTTTAGTCAAACAGGCACAATGGAAGAATTGGCTAGTGCGTTATCTTCCTATGGTATTTCATTGACCTTTGAAGGTGATGAAGTGATGGTTTTTGAAAATCAAAACTTTAGCCAAGTTGATGTGGAAATTACTGCTCAAGGTCGTAGCGGTCGAGTGTACGCACCAATCGAACAAGATAACAATGCGGTTGCTTTAAGCAATAAAAATGCAAAATTCCGTCTTGCAGAAAAAATTGCACAACGAGAACCTGACCCAATCCCTGATTATGTAGGTTAATTGTTTGTTTTACCGTGCCACAATTTTAAGTTATGAACCGCACCAGCGTACTGCTCAAGTGCATATTCATGGCTTAACCGATGGAGCAAGTGATGGCTTAACTGCCACACTTGCTTATGCTATTGGTGAAGATGATAGAGACACAGAAGTATTATTGACTCAAAACCAAGATGTTTTTGTGTTCTTTGAAGGTGGACAAGCTGAAGCTCCTGTTATTGCTTTTTATGCAAGTCATGGTCATTCTGCTGTGGTTGATGTGCGTAGAATACGTCAAAAAAATATTGAAGTATTGGCAAATAGTCATCTTTTATTGCAATCCGATAGTATGGCTTTGAAAGCTAAAACGGTAAGCATTGAAGCTGAAACGATTAGCATGAAAGGCAAAGTTCAGATTGATGGCGATGTGGAAACAAAAGGTGGAATCACGGCGACAGGTGATGTAATTGCTGGTGGTAAGTCATTAATGCAACATGGACATAATGTTTTATCTGACGATTATGGCATAACAAGTCCCCCTATTTAAACATGAATTATTCTGATGTTTTTTATAACGGTCTGACTGATAGAAGTAATCAGCTTGAACGTGTTAGCAATCCAGTTGGCTATCCTTTAGTGATTGGTATGTTTAGACGTGGGCGAATCCATCAAATCATGATGATTACTTTGGATAATATTGATGCCACGTTGGGTTATGACCCTAACAATCCTTACTATAACGCCGTGTTGGATTTCTTAAGTCAAGGGATAGAAATCGTTAATGTATTGCGTGTTGCTCGTTACTCTATTGCGTATGAATCACAATATACCGCCATAATGCCTAAACGAATGATACGTTATGACGACTTATATAGCGAAGTATTGCCAAAAGCTCATTATATTGATGATGTTTTATATAGCGATGTATTGCCTTTAGGCAATCGTTTGCATGACGTGCTGTATAGCAATGTTATACCAATTAAAACTCAACGTATCCTAACTTCTCGTAAATATACAGGATTTGAAAAAGTCGAACGTTATTTACAAAGCCAAAAATATATTGGTTATGAGCGTGTAGGGCGAATGTTAAGCACATTGATGTATCCATATATTGATGAAGAAGTTTTAAGCCTACAAGCAACAGTTTTAGATGGCAATCGTTATGGCATACCTGTGGACACTATGGCAATTGGTGCAACCTGTGTTGATGGTGAATTAAAGAATGTTCGCAAAGAATATATGACACCGATTGAAGATGTTTTAACAATCGGAGCGATTTGTGTTGATGGTGAGTTGAATGATATTCGTAAAGAATATATCGCACCCCTAGAAGACAGTTTAGCCATTGGTGCAACCTGTGTTGATGGTGAACTTAAACTTATCTTGATTAAATACGAAACACCAATTGAAGATACTTTGACAGTTGGTGCAATTTGTGTTGATGGTGAATTAAAGGCGGTAAATTAAGATGTTAAAAGAAAATTTAGGATTAAAAGGATTTTTTGAAATCGTAAAACGCAAAGCAGATGGTTCAATAGTAGAGACTTATGCGTTTGAAAATCTCATCTTAGATAGCGGTTTAGAAATGATAGGGTTGAGAAAATGGTTTAATTATTGTCATCTTGGTAGTGGTAATAATGAACCTAACGTAACACAAACAGGATTAAGCAGTCCCATTGGATATTCTGGTATAGGTTTTGTTAATGAAACTTGGTCGCTAGATACTGAAGAAAAAAGTTTAACCAAAAATTACAAGGCTCGTTTTGAAGCAGGTGTGGCTACAGGTAATATCGCAGAAATAGGCTTAGCTGATAGTAGTTCTAGTAATGGAATGTTTTTTTGTCGAACATTAATAAAAGACAATCAAGGTCGTCCAACTGTAATCTCAAAACTTGCTGATGAAATCTTGGATATTTATTACAAGTTAAAATTTGTAATTAATCATCAAGATGTAACAGGTGAATGCTTGATTAGTGGTGAGCCATATAATTTCATAATCCGTCCTGCTTATTTGGGAAATTCAAATACTCATGATGGTATCTTTTCAAAAAATGAAATAGGTGATATTACTGCATACCCAATAATTCAAGACCATTATAGACCTGTAAATGTCAGTAACTATACGCCTAAAAGTAATAAATTACGTTTTACAATTCATGGCGATGTTAATATGAATTACCCTATCCGTTCAATTATGATTCGAGATATGTTGGGCTTCCGTTGGCAAGCACAATATAGTCGTAAATCAGATGGTAGTGCCATCCCCAAAACTGGCAACAATATTGTTAATTTGCCAATTGAAGTGTCATGGGGGCGTGCATAATGTTCCCTGAAAATCGATTATCTACTATTCCACACCCTGAAGAGTGGATGACAGCTCACCCAACCACATATAGCCCTTATATTGACTATGAAATGGGCGGTATTGCTTTAGGCAATTCATCGCTTGGCTTAGATGTTGTGCTTTGGAAGTTAGCTTATGACCGCATTAACGGAGAGTTACGCTTAGGCAAAGCAGATGAACAAGGCGAAGTGCTTTTAACTGAAATGGGGTTAAAAAAAGTTTCTCTTGCCTTTGATGTTAATATGAAACCTGTTTATGTGATTGAGAGAAAGACTGGTGTTAATCTCAATTACTATGACACGGAGCAACAGCAACAAGTCGATAAGTTTTTTGATGGCATTCGTAGCCCTTATGTTTGCCTAGATGAACGTAGAGAAGAAAACCTAACTAATGCAGATGTGTGCTTTTGCTACATCAAAGGTACAAAGCTATATGTGCGTTATCAGCGTGAACGTTATTTAACAGAACATCTTTTAGCTGAATTGACTCATGAAACATCTTATATTGAACGTGTAGGAATGATGAGAAATTGGCGTATTGGGATTTCTGTTCCTTACTTACAGATGGTGGAAGATAATGAATAATTTTGCACAATGGCACAAACAGCTGGTTAAGCTACATGATGATATTGATATGCGTGTGCCTAAACGTACGGTTTTTACAGAAGATTATGAGTTAGGAACAGACAGTTTAAGCAATAAAAAAGGTGAAAAATCTGTTATATGGCAAGCCTATTATGATGAAGAACAATCTGCCATTATGCTAAAAAACACGGTATCACAACAGGTGATTGCCGTTTTAAATGATATGCAAGGAATTACCAATGTTGGTTTGGCGTTTGATGGTCAGATGAATATGCACTTATGTTATGTACAAAATGGAGTGGCTAAATTACATTGGTTTGACCATCGCACCCAACAACATGAAACATTGGCACTTGATGGGGTGCAATATCCATGTATGACATTTGATGACATTCGCCCACAAAATGCTGAAGTTGCAACGGTTATCTTGGCGTATATGAAAGGCACAATGTTATGTTATCGTTATCTAAATGAATATTTTGCGATTGAACATGAAGTGCAAGAGATTAGTCGTGGCAAATTATGGCAAATTGCTAGCACGGTGGCTAATCGTCTTAAATTAACATGGCAATATGTGGAGTATAAATAATGGTGATTTTTGATAATATTCGCTTAAATGGTGCAGATTACACCATGCAAGAATTAAAATTTAGTCAAGCATTAGGCTTGTCATCTCTCAACAATAAACAAGCAGAACAACAGCTGAATGAATTTTTAGGTCATGTGCTTGAACACCAAGTAGAAGACATAAAGATGTTGAATGTCAAAGAGCGGTATTATTTTTTACTTAAATATTTGGCTAAGCACACATCGAATCTATTGGGTATTGATGTAGATTATTATCAATATATCCCTAAACATGAACCATTATCCAATATTGAAACCGTAGATAGTTATACTTTGGAGCATGAGCAAATACGCCAACTAACAGGTTATGATATGGAATTGTTGGAGCAGTTAGGTTTATTGAATGCTAAAGAATGGTTATCCAGTGCTTTTGCCTTACAGTACAGTAATGAACATATCACGGCGTTAGCTGAGCCTTTAGACCCAAGAGATGATGATTATGCTAAAAAATTTAAACAACGTTTATCTTATTTAAATGACTTGCCTATCTCTGAATATGATGAATTGTATGGCAATTACTTAGAGTTATTAAACCATTTAGATGATATGGACGGTTTAAAGATAAATTTTGTATTTTCTGATTCAGGATTAGTTTTGACAGCACTTGATAATCAAGGGGGTACGGCTCTCAAGCCATGCCGATTTTGCTGTTCTAGTGCCTTTGGAAGATTCTTTGAAAGCATGGTCTGATGTAATGATGCAACACATTTGGGCATTATCGCAAAATTGCAGTATGTCTATGACAGAAGTATTGCAATTACCTTTGAGTTTTGAGAAGTTGTTTTATGCTTCTCAAGCGTGGAAAATGGCTCAAGATAAAGTGAAAGAACAAAATGAATTACAAACCATGAAGTTTAAGCAAATTAATAACCTTATTAAGGCGGTTCAGGTTTTAATTAATTCAAGACGTTGAGTATTGAAAATCATGTAATTCTACATTAATATTGTTATTCTTTTATTAATTTTGTAGGTGAAATATGTTTTGTTCTCAATGTGGTTGTGAAAATCAGAACCATGCTAAGTTTTGCACACAATGCGGTACAGCATTAACACCTACTGTACCATTTGCACAAGTAACCACACCGCCTAAAATTGAGCAAAATCTAAGTGTTGATGAAGAATTTGGCTTGGTCGTAGGAAAAGCGACATATCAAGATTACTTTAAAAATAAATGGTTTGAACAAGGCAGACCTGCAAATTTACAGGATAAATATTTAAAGAAATCTAGCTTTAATTTAGCAGGCTTTTTATTTGGTTTTCTGTATATGGGTTATCGAAAAATGTATTTTGAATTAACCTGTTATTTTGCTGTTATTGCGGTCTTGGATATTATTATTATGTATATCATGGACAAGGAAAGTGTTTTTCTATGGATTGCTACTTTAGCGAGCGTTGGAACAAGTGTTAATATGATATATTATAACTTTTGTAAGAAAAAAATTGAGCGTTTAAGAGAAATTGGTTACGACACTCAAACTTATAGGGAAAAATTAGCAGAACAAGGTGGAACTAGCGTAGCAGGTATTTTTATAGGATTATTTATTGTTTTCGGAGTTTCTATTATTTTGTATGGTTTATTTGCCCCAGATTGGTATTGGTCAGAGTAAATTAACAACTTAGCCCACATGAATGTGGGCTTTTTTATTAATTCCGCCGTAAAACTTTAGGGCGGAATTGATAAAAAATGATAGGGTATATTTTTGCCATAATATAAATGTAATCACATAAGGTTTTTAAATTATGGCAAATATTCATAGTGTCGCAAATGGCAGACGATTGTCTGCTCGTAAAGTCATTATGCAAACAACAGCAACACTAAAAGGAAATGTGTGGCGTAAAGTTGTCTTGTATGCAAATCCTAATAACCCACAAGAACCTGAAGACGTATTGAGCTTTGAAGCATTACAATTATCACAGCAGGACGAAGCGGATTATAAATACAATGAACTCATGTCTGCTTATGTGTTGTTCGATAAATTTCATGGCGGATATATGCACGACAACGAAACCATGAATAATCCTGTTGATATATCAATTTATGCTCAAATTGAGTTAGCAGATGGAAATCTAACATTTGATGAGCAAGTACGCACCATTCCTGATGAACAGTTAAAAATTGGCGATTTAATTGCGATTGCCATTCCTTTAAGAACCGATATTGAACAAGATGATACTGAGCCTTTGATTGTTTGGTTTGAAGTGGTTGGTATTGATGGTCAGTCCATGTTAAGTGATTTTGGGCGTAAATTTTTATTAAATCGCCGTGATGATTTAATACAAGCGTTATTTAATTAAGAAAGGTTGAATTATGAAAACAGCACAACAACGTATTGAGCATTTAATTCGTGTGTTTAAAGAAAGACAAGAAATAGAGAAAGACGTTCAAGAGTTGGTAGGTCATGCTTTGTATAAAAAGAAACCTACCATTACGCAAATTGCACCTGTTAAACAGTCCATCGCTGAAACGTCCGAAACGTATAATAGTCAGGTTTCTTTTGATACGAATATAACAAATCATCAAATAGATATAGATGTCAAATTAGTGATTGATGAAAATCTTACACCTAAAGAACGTAGAAAAGTAGTTGAAAAGTGGTTGCGTGAGAATTTACAGGGCAAGACAATTACTTCTGTTGATGGGAAAAAGATTTATTTTAACCGTGCATTAAGTGTTGAACATTTAGCACATGATAGTCGTGCAAGTTATTTAGATGCAAAAGCGGTTACGCATATCGTTGAAGTATTGACACAAGGTAAATTCATTGAAAAGCAATCTTTATACAAAGAGCGTAATGATGGGATAATTGCCTTTCATGTTTATCAAAAATGGGTAAATATTGATAATTACAGCGTTTTATTGCAAGTAAAAGCAGGGGAATTTGATGATGGCAGAATTGCCGTGTTTGGAGACTTGGTTGCTTATGCTAAGAAAATAATAAAACAGGGTATCACTCCTAACGATAATCAATTACTTGATGGCGTTTTGACAATGTCAAAGGAATTTATCCCTGTTCAAGAAAATAATAGCATAATTTTTGATAGTGTTCAACATAAAACGGAATGTGCATTGCTTATTTTACAAGTGCTTGATGAACATGGACAAGACATCACTCAACATGTTTTAGATGAAAACAAACCTTATTCGAGCCTGATGACAGGTCGTAGCAATAAGGTTAAAACCGCCAAAGGCACAAAACTAGATACGGTTTTCGCTATTGTTGAAATTGACGATGTTATCGCCAGTCATACAGAAACAGGTACAGAAAACCCACAATATCCACAAGCACTACAACCAAGAGACCGTAGCCGTGAATCATCTCAAGCATGGGTACAAAAAACAGCGAATAATTTAGACCCTGAGAGTTTAGGTCGGACTGGACGTGCAGATACAGGCTCTCCAATTGTAGGTAGCGATTTAATTGTGGAAAGTGGCAATGGTCGAACAATGGCAATTAAATTGGCTTATAAGAACGGAAAAGCCGATGAGTATAAACAATGGTTAATTGATGAAGCAGAGTATTTTGGTTTTGATTCTGAACAAGTTGAGCAATTTAGACAGCCAATTTTAGTTCGTATTCGCCAAACAGAAATTGACCGTGCGACTTTTGCAATTGAAGCAAACCAAGATGACAAATTAAGTTATACTGCAACTGAACGTGCCAAAAGTGATAGCAAACGCATTACTCAAGAAATGTTACACTTATTTGAGCCAAGTGATGATGGCGATTTGCTTGCAATGAGTAACCGTAAATTTATTAGTGCATTTTTGGCAACTTTAGGAGATACTGAATCAGCACAATACATTGACAAAGATGGACGACCAACACAGGCTCTGATTACTCGTATTAAAGCAGGTTTATTCGCAAAGGCGTACAATGATGACCGATTGCTTGAAATGATGGCTGACCATAGTAAACCTGAGTTACAAAATATGCTTAATGCCTTAAGCCTTGCCGTCCCTAAATTTATTGAAGCACAAGCAGTCAATAAAGGGCATACACAAGAAGTAGCAGAAAGTATTGTTGATAGTATTGAACAATCCATCAATGACCAAGTAAAAAATGCCATTGTAGATGCGACCAACATGATTATATCTGCAAAACGGAATAATCAAGCGATTCATGAATATGTACAGCAACAAGGGTTGTTTGACGATATTGATGAAAATATTGCAAAATTAGCTATCTTTATTGCAACTAATCAACGTAGTGCCAAAAAGATGGCAACCCTATTTAAGGCGATGGCTGAGAAAATTGAATTATATGCGATTGATAGCCAAACTATGGGGCTATTTGGCGACCCTGAACCAATCAATTTAGAAGATGTTGTCAATTATGCGTTTGATGTTTTTGATAAAAATTATGCTGATAATAGTATGACATTATTCGATAGTGCCAAGCAAGAGGAAGATAATATGGGCGATATTGAATCAAAAAAACAACGTATTCAAAACTTAATCCAGCGGTTTAAACAATTGGATAACCCTGATTTAGTATTTTTACTAGATGTGGCTAAACAGAGGTTAGACAATATGCGTGAACATGATGTAGGTGAGCGGTTAAAGCAAATTGTTGCTCAAGATAATCCAATGTTAAATCCTTATATTCCTAATGCAATTCTTGGTTATAGACAGGCTTTGGCACAAGTTGTAGCAAAGTTAGAAGATAATATAGGTGATTCTCAATTAGAAAACAATATGATTAGTTCTCATAGTCCAAAAAATCAAATTAAAGTGCCAGATATTTATAAAGGAGCTAGTTTTGAAACAACGAATACAATTAGCTTCAATGAATATTTGGAAGACTTTTTAGATTTACATATTGGTCTAATGGGAAGAGAAGAGCTGGCTGAAGCTAGACTTTCTTACAATAAATTCATTGAAGAAGCAAAGAACAAGAAAACACCTAAACAGCAAAAAGATGAATGGTTTTTTGCTGAAAAGGACAATAAACAAGCTATGCTTGAATATCATGGTATTACCGAAGATGTTTTTGAGCAAATTACACTTGAACAACTTGCATCAATTCGTACAAGTAAAGATTCTGTGGGTTATAAAGACCCAAAACGCCAATTATGGCACGATTATCGTGTTGCATTAACTCAAAAGATTAGAGAGCATTTCAAAACAACTAGAGTCAAAAAAACTGCAAATGGTGAGTTAAGTGGAACACCTAAACAGGTCAAATGGGCTAAAAGTTTAAGAGATAGATTTGTACAACAAGTAACAGGTGATATTGCAACACTTGCTAGAACTGCTTCGGTAGCACAAAAAGCAACTTTCTGGATTAATCATCGTGATTCATCTATTGCAGAAATAACAGCAAAACTTTCTAGAAAAACACGTTAAAGATAGCTTAATCAATTTTAAGTAAATTAAGACAAAAATAATCGATTTTGAGCAATCAAAATCGATTTTTTACAATTTACCTACCCAAAATTTACTCATCATGGTTGTACCTTGACCAAAGCCATCACCTTTGAATACATGGGCAGATGTGATAATAACCATCTTTTCATCGCCAATCTGCACCAAGTCTCCTGCCTGTAATTCAAACATCAATGGACGTAATATTGTGCCTTGTATCATCAACACTTTGGACATATTTTTGATTTGACGGCTATCAATTTGCCCACGTTGTATTATTTGTTGGTTTTTAAAGGTGTCATCACCTAATACTGTTGAACCGTCTTTATCAACACTTAATACGCTTACTTTTTGGTTGTCTATTAGGGCTTGGCTATGCACACGTTGTAAAGATGTGCTTTCAAATATATATTTGACTTCTTGCTTAAATAATTCATCAATTTTAATTGCCCATACCTTATTGTTCCTTAAACAAAAAACACAGGCTTCTGATTGCATGGCATGGGCTAATCGTTCTGTTGGTAATACGCCCTTAAAACAGACAAAATAGGGGAGTGGAACATCAACTGAACCAAGTGCAATTTTTGCCCCTAATGCTCGATAGACTGAGTTAAATGATGTATTGCGTAAAATAACGGCTTTATTGCTTGCGGTAATTAATGGTTCACAACCTACTGGAATTGCCACACCTGCTATACCGCCTATAGGCTGACCATCTTTGAGCGTATCACTATGTAAAGCTGATAGCTTAATCACCACATATTCTGTGGTTAAATCTGCCACATATAAACGACTATTGAGTTTTAGATGTTGTTGCGTATCTGCCGTTACTCGAACAGCAAACTCAAAACTTGAAGGCACGGCGACTAAATCCGTGCGTAATACGGCATGAATAATATCATTGGCTAAAATAGGATTATCCATGCCTTGTATTTGAATACGCATTAATATTTAATTCCTATGTCTAGTGTAATAGGGGGCTCAACAAAGGATTCTCGTTGCAGTAATTGGCGTGCCTGTATATACATATTTTGGGCTTCAGAAACAGACATACCGAACTGCTCACCGCCTAAGCTACGGCTACTTTCCATCATTTGAGCTTGTTTAACATCACATTTAGCCAATACAACAGGTTGAATAATTGCCCATTCAAAGGCTTCTAGTATTAAATGCTCATCGATTTCAATTAAGTGTTTGGCATTGCGTTGAGCATAGAGTAATGCCCAACTTGCATAATATTGCACTTCACCGAGTACCGCAGTTAGAACATCGGAATGTAGTAAGGAATAGCCGATTTGTAGCAACTCTTCATGTAGTTTAGTGGCAAATTCGCCAACTTCACCTGCAGATAAAGATAAATAGACATCTTTTCGCATAGGTGGTTTGTATTCTGCTACGCCGTGCATTATCCTGCTACTCCAGATGTTACATAAATTTGAACATCATTACCGCTTAATACTTTATAGCGAATACTATGCCAAACGTGCTGACGGAATGGCTCGCTATCAGGCACACCAGCTTGCATGGTTACAATCGGAATCCAATGCTCATCTTTGTGTACATCAGGGTTAGGAACGTTAGAGCCACTAAACTCTACTGTTCCGTTTAACACTTGATAGTTAAAAATAGCTGAACCGCATTGCGTTCGCATTGCAACATCGCCTGTTTTTTTCTCAACTTCATTAAAAAGTAAAAATGCCATCTCTATTCTCCAAATTCTTTAATTAAGTCTGATGAATCTTGTTTGATTGGATTAATGCCTAATTTCTTTTGCTTTAGGGAAATAATGCACAATGTAATACTGGTTAGTAATTGGACTTTGCAAATTAAGAAATACAACAACATGAATAAGAATAATGGAAACCCATTTGCTCCAAAGCTCACTAATACGTCATACATTGTAACGAGAATCAGCATTACCAGTACCATAATCAAAACCAATGCAACAATAAAGCTATCAATACATTGTTTAATGATGTAGTTTTTTTGTACTGTATTTAGTGCATTAAATGCCACAATAGCGGTTGTTTTTTTACGCCATCGCACCGCACAGAACACAAAATAAACTAAAAACAGATTTAATAATATGCTTAATATGAGATTGCTCATGTGTTACCGCCTTGTTCATCATCTTGCACTAAATCGTCATCATTATTTGCCAAGTCATCATCAATAGAGTCGTCATCATTCGCCTTGTCTGATTCATCTTTTTTAGCTAAATCTTTAGCAATTGATTTTGCGACTTCATAATCAAAACCACCATTACGTTCCAATAAGTCCGCCATAACTGGTTCACTTAAACCTGTTTCTTTGAGTTGTAACATGGTTGCCACTTGTAGTGATAATGCACCCATACGAGCTTGATTATTGCTAATGATTTCGGTCATGGCTGACGATTGGTCGCTATAGAATTGAATATCCCATACATAATCCTGTTCATCGTCAAACACTTCACCATACACCTGCCCCCAATCTAAGGCGATTAAATCATTAAGCATGGCTTTACAGGCTTGGCGTATCATCATTGAGCGTTTCATAATTTGTGATGATGTATGGAAACTTGCTCCATCACCTAGTCCCCCTGCAAGCATATCTGCCCAACCGACCATACTGGGGTCTAGCCCTAGACCACCCATTAATAGGCGAACATTGAGCATAAAGGTTTCAATGTTGATTGGTGATGAGCGTTGTCCTTTTATATCTCCCATTGGACTAATGACTTGTTTATCGCTAGATACAGGCAATAGATGGTAATTTGTTGCATATAAAGATTGTCCACCTTTGAATGCACTGGTAATAAATTCTTTATGGCGTGTTAATGTGTCGGTAAAACCAGTAATCCATGCTTGGCGTTGAGCTGGCGACATAGCACTCATATCAACCTGTAAAAAAACTTGCTGTACCGCATCTGCAATCTGCTGACTGTTCATAGCTGATAGTGTAACCATGATGTCATCATATATGCGTTCAACTTCTGCACAAAATGAACCGCCTACCTTAGCAGGTACAATAGGAATATCATCTAAATTGTCCGACTGTAGCACTTTGCCCATATACAGTTGTTGAGCGTAGCCTTGTTGCTTAATATCTGTCATGCGTGGCATTTTCATTCTTAGCATTTGTAAACGGCTGAGTTTGGCAATTTGTTTATACCAGTTATCGCTTTCTAGTACATGAAATGCAACAGTTTCGCCCACATGTTCATAGGCTTGAATTAATGGGGGGTAGGTGAGTTCATTACATAATAGCTTGGTAATGCCTTTGCCTTTTTCGCTATACACTCGTACATAACTATCACCAAAGCAAATAGCATCTCGACAAATTTTTACGATATGTTGGTTAATTAGGCGTTGTAAATGTGGGATACGTTGCTCTAATTGTTCAACATATTTTTTTTCAGTAGGGCTTAAATTGTCATGTTTTAGCCGTTGTGCAGGTGTAATAAAAACTTGTTCGCCTGTTGCTGGGTCGCCACCTAAGGCAGCCGCCACATGAATCCCCATTGCTTCTGCAATTGGTGCAAAGCGTAGCATTTGTTCCCATTTACTGTAGATTTCTTTGCGTGTGCGTGCTGGATTTTTTTCATCGATAAATGTCCCTAATGAAAAAGGGTTCATCATATCTTGTGAGCGTAAAAGGTTTTCTTGGCTTGCTTGTGCTATTTGGGCGTTATATGGTTGCGTATCCTGCAACAAAATCTCAATGCCTGAATTAACCAAATCAGAAAAAATGGACATACCTTAACCGATTTATAAGTAAATAATTGCTTACAGTATGTCATAAGCTATCTTTTATTTTTTTAACTTGTTCCAGTATGGTAGGTGTTAAGTGTAAGGCTTTAGCGTTGTGCTAAACTACACAAAATATTTATGATAGAGTAATTTGTATGACTGCTTATCTTTACACCTTATCAGCGATTGAACGTCAAAAACTGGTTGCAGATAAAACCGCAAGTTTTGTGGCAACAACAGGTAAAAATGCAGATGATTTTTTGGCATTCGCCGTGCAAGTGATTCTAAAACGTTTAGAAAAAAATGCTAAAAGCTATGTGCAATATGGTGTGTATTGGTCATCTCTTAAAGAAGTTTTGATGAAGTATAGTGATAAGTTTAAATCGCCAGCTCAACAATCGGTGATTGATATTTATCGTGGTGATGATGATTTACAGACGGTTATCTTGGCTGATGACTTCCGTACAATGTATATGGCAACTCAATTACAAGGGACGAATCGTTTTATGATAACAACAGATGGCGATATGTTGAGTGTATTTGATGAAGAAATGGAATTTTTTAAATGACAATTAAGGAAAGTGTTAAACGTGTTGCGAAAAATGCAGTTAAAGGAACTGCTCAAGCCATACGCAAGCCAACCCAATTAGGTATTTATGGCGGTTTGACTGCGATACAAGCTCAAGCTCTTAGCCGTGAACTAAGCGAATTGGATATTTTGATGACTCCCAACTTTAAAGTGGAGTTATCCCCTTATGACCCATCGAGCAAAATTGCTAAGTTGCAAGTGCAATTATTGAATGGTTTGCATCAAGCATTAGCAACCGCTAATCGTAGTGTTGTTGATGAGCGTGTAAATCTGCCTTTATTTGCTCAAAGTAGTAAGTATGGTCAATATATTCAATATCTAGCGACTGATGTTGATGTATCTTTACTTGATGCACAAAGTGATGGCGTGCAAGTGGGTTCAATGATGTTAAATCATTTAACTGGTAATAGCACAGGCGAAATTAGCATTACATTTATTGAAACTCGTAATGCGATGATTCTTAATTCAGCTAAGGCGATTGCTGGTATTATGTTTAATAGTGATGGTACTCAAGCACCGCCTATTGATTATTTAATGAAACTCAAAATTTCAGCGATAGACCGTCATAATCATTTGGCGGTGTTTGATAAAACTTGGGTTGTGTCTTTGCAAACTGGGTCAATTAGCTTTAGTTCTGGTGATATAGGACGTGCAAGCACTCAGCTTAATTTTGTAAAAATGTTTCCGATGTTAGCGTAAATCTACAATATTCAATACTCTTGCAACACACGCTACGCCTAAAGGGATTTGTTCATCAACAGGCTTGGATACAACATGTAAGAAAATATTAGCTGGAATGACGTTCCTTAAAGTTGGAGCGACTTGCATTGCTTCTTGTATGTCTTGTACTTCAGATAACAATAAATGGTAGCGACTTGTTGCAAAACTATCATCATTTGGGGTGTAATGCCACGCATGTGGATATAGGTCAATATGTCGAATACTGTGATAAATTGGCTTTAGTTCCCATCGATTTGCCCACAACATAGAAAGTACAAACTCTAAAAATCCTAACCCACGTTTTGAGCCAACAGCTAACCAACTCGCATAGATAGCACGCATAACTTGGTCAGATACAGATTTTCGTTTGAGAATGACCAAGCCATCACGTTTAGAGAATAATTCCACAACTTCACGGCTTGCCAAATGCGGTGAGCCATAATCAATTAAATCTTGAACCTGTTTCTCAAAATCTTGTGTGAAAACACGTTGCATGGCGTTAAATAATGCCGTTTCTGTTCCTGTTTGTTGGAAATGATTTTGGAGCGGTTGTAAATAATTCGTCATAGTTAAATACCAAGAAAAATATTTCATATTATTAGGGATTTTTTTAGGGCTAAAAATGCAAAATTCCTAAGCTGTTAAATGTTGGAATAGAACAAAAAGCAATCAAGATTATTTATCTATACTTTGCCTATTCATAATGTGAAAGGTAAAAAAATATGGCAAAACCTAATATTAAGCCATCAATGGAGCAGTTTTATGCTGACTTCTTAGTGATTAAACAACTATCATCACCTTTACTACAGTGTCAAGGAATGTTGGTATTAGATGGTCATGAAGAATCTCGCTTTTTTATTAAATCAGGCGTACGTCCAATTATCACTTATACTGAACCTGTTGAAGTGCATTATGCAGGTGGTCATGTTGGTATCTCAAGTGGCGTTCCTAAAACTAACCATCAAGGTGCAATTCAAGTTATTGAAACAGAAGCAGGTCATGCTCAGATGTTAGCGGAAGGGATTGCTCTTCAAGGCGGTATCACAAATGCTTGGTACTACGATGGTCGTATCGACAACTTTAGCCGTGTCTATCGTTTACATGATGTTGCTTTGACTTTTGAATCGACCGAATTTGATTCTGAAAGTAAATCTCAGGTGATGATTATTAACGGTCAAATGTCATACAACTATTTTGGTACATTTGTAGATGCCAAGAGTGGCAATTTAACCACGAATGCAGGTCAAAACCAACAAGTCGCTCAAGTACAACAAGGTATGTTGCAGAAAGTGCAAAACACCTTAAATACGGTGAATAGTTTTGCTAATTTGGCTGGTCAAGCAGTTGGCTTAGCAAATTCGGTTGGCTCTTTATTTGGTCGCCGTGCATAAGGTTCACAATGGCTTTAGTCGCATTATCCAAACGTCTGGAGTGGTATCGTTTTTGTTTGCGTTATCAGCATGACTTGTTTGGTTTTGCGATTGAAGTCTTAGGTGTACAACCAACATGGCAACAGAAAATTTTATTCCAAAGCATTTCTATTGCAGGTAGCCGTACAAGTGTAGCATCTGGTCATGGAACAGGCAAAACAATGTCCGCAGGGATAACCGCCCTGTGGCATTTATTGTGTTTTCATAACTCTATTATGCTATTTACTGCTCCGCAGATTAACCAGCTAAAAAAACAAGTATGGAAAGAAATCGGTTTAAATTTAGACCGCTTGCGTGCCAATCCTGAATATGCTTGGCTTGCTGAATATGTCGTCTTTCAATCAGATTTAGTTTACATTCGTGGCGAAACAAAACAATTAGATGCAGAAAACAAGTCAAAATGGTGTGTAAAAGCAAAGACAGCACCTAAACACAGTCCTACTAATATTGCAGGGGAGCATGGTGATAATTACATGCTATGGGGTGATGAAGCATGTGGTATTGACGATGAAGTCATGAATGTTGTGATGGGGGCATTAACCCATGCTGATAACCGTGCAGTACTCACCAGTCAGCCAGCTCGTGGCAATGGTTTTTTCTTTGACACACATCATAAATTAAGTTACAAAGTTGGAGGAGAGTGGATAAGTTTAACTTTTAACGGTGAATTATCTCCAATCGTTAGCCCTAAATCACTTAGGGAACAACTTTTAAAGTATGGTAGCAGAGATGACCCACAATATAAAATCCGTGTGCGTGGTGAGTTCCCTGAGCGTTTAGACGAATTTATTATTACAACATCAATGGTTGATGACACTTATAAAGGCACTTCGCTTAAAGAAGAACATCAAGAGTATGGTTATATTATTTCCGTTGATGTGGGCGGTGGTGTAGGTCGAGATGATTCTGTTGTCGTTGTGGCAAAAATATGGGGGGAACAGCATTGGGGTCGCCGTGCAAGACGTATTGAAGTGATTGATATTCCAATGTGTAAGAACACAGGAGATTCAGCCAATATTTTTGGTGTGATAAATGAGTGTTTGGTAACTTATGATAATGCAATGGTTGTGGCAGATACCAATGGGGTAGGGAATGAACTAGGGAAAATGCTACAACAGGCAGGAATTTATTATAAGCCAGTAAAATGGGGCGGTGCTTGCTTTAATAACGAAAATAAAAAATTGTATGCAAATCTGCGTACACAGGCGTATGTGTGCTTAGGTCGTGCCATGAAAGATGGGCGATTTAAAATGAAAACAAGAAAATATGCCAATAAATATCAAGACCAGATGATTAAGATTCCTTACAGCTTTGACGACCAGTATCGATACAAGCTAAAAAGTAAAGGCGATATGGCAAAAGAAGGGATTAAATCTCCTGACTTAGGCGATGCTTTGGCTTTTTTATTCTTGGAAGGAGTTAGCTATTCTGTTGCTGATAGCAATAAACAATCTGATGAATTAGGCACTCAACGTAGTGAAAGACAGCAACAATTTGCTCAATTACAAGGGGTTGATATTAGCAATTTGTAATAACTGGATAACTGTGGAAGTTGCTAAAAAACTAAATTAAAAAAAATAGATAATAACATGAAAATTTCAATGACTATTATTTAAGAAGTTAAGAGTGTTTGAGTATATGCCTGAAAAGTTGTCCGCATTGCCGTGGCTAATTAAGTTATTAGCGTTAGTAGCTGGCGGTGTTATTTGTTTGGCTCTGAGCGGTGATATTGACAAAGATGGGTACATCAAAGTTACTCGTGGTGTCATCTTAAGATTCACTTGCTCAATGTTTATCGGTTTGTATTTTGGTGAATTTGCGATTGACCACATGAATCTGGAAGGTTTAACGCATTTCGCTCAAGGTGCAATTTTGATGTTGTTTTCTGTTTTTGGTTTATTGATTTTGGGCATTCTATATCGTGCAGTCCAGCTGACATTGCAAGAGAAAACTTTATCAGAAATTGTAAGTGAAATTAAACAAACGATTTCAGCAATTTTGAAGTAGAAAGGAGTAGCCATGTTTATTGATGAAAATCCTTTTAAGTTTAAAAGTGTTACGTTGCCTTTAATTGGCAGTATCTTGTTAGGGGTATTGCCAATCGTATTAGAAAGAGCAATGCACACACGATTAATTCCGCCTGAATATCATGCGTTAATTGTGAGCATTGTTCTACCAACATTGTCATTTTACGGTCGCATGGTGTATCAACCTGAACTGCATAAAGATGCGTTAAAACAGCGTTTATTAGAAGATTTAAAGACGTATTCTGATAGACATCAAGATTTAAATGAGCCACCTAAAAAGCGTGGTCGCCCAAAAAAGGTGAAAAGTGATGAGCAAAACATTGACTGATGAACAAGTAAAAGTGATTGCTGAACAAAACGGCTTAGAATTTGCGGTTGTGAAAGCAATTCACCAAGTAGAAAGTAAGGGTGAAGGCTTTTTAGCCGATGGCAAGCCTAAGATTTTATTTGAACGGCATCAATTTTATAAACATTTGCAAAAGTTGGGCTATTATACTTTATCTCGACAAATGTCAGCTATTCGCCCTGATTTATGTCATCGTAAGCCTACACCTAAAGGCGGTTATGGCAAAGTTGGCGAACAACATCAACGGCTTAATGATGCGATTGAGTTAGTATTGAAAGTCCGCCCTGATGCCGATGAAAATCTGCAACAGGCGGTGCGTGAATGTGCGTGGAAGGCTTGTAGTTGGGGCTTAGGTCAAGTAATGGGCTTTAATCATAAGACGGTTGGCTTTGATAGTATTGCTGATTTTGTAACAGCAATGGAAACGGACGAAGCAAGCCAGTTACAAGCCATGATTAATTATTTAAAATCGGCAGGTCTTGAAAAAGCGATGAAAAACAAAGATTGGCGTAAAATCGCACAAGCATACAATGGCGTTGAATATGCTAAATTTAATTATCATAATCGTTTAGCTAGTGCATATAGTGCGATTGTGTGATATTATTAAGTTTACTGCATAGGTAGCTTAGAAAAGCTAGCATAAGTATGTCTTAAATCATAAAAAGTTATCTACCGCATAGGTAGTTAAAAAAATCCCCTAACTTTTTTGGTTAGGGGATTTTTTAAGAAACTTATTAGAACTTAAACTGAAAGTCCAAATAATGAAAATGCTGAACGAGCGAATACAAGGTCATTGTATGGGTCTTCAGGCATATCAGCAAACTCTTGATGAGTTAATGTTACAGTACCCATTTTATCTAATTTAGCGAGCGTACGTCCGCTAATAATATATGCTTTTACAGTTCCATCTTCCATTTTGTCGAATGCTACACGACAAAGCAAAGGTTTCCCATTAATCTCAACATCTAATCCGATTGTTGAGATATGTTTGACGATTTTTGGCTTTTTCATATTTAAAACTCCTGCCCATAAGGCGTTGGATTGTTGATTTGGGCTTTCGCCCTGTTGATGAGCTTATTATAAGGTAACGTACGTTACCATGCAAGTACTTTTTTAAATATTTTTCATTTTTTTTACAGCTTTAATAATGAATAATTTTAACTGCTTGTTTTTTTTAGCTGTATCTAGAATTTCAGCTATCTCAATTTCTTCTTCATCGTCTAAATAGAAATCAATAACGTAACGTCTTACTTTTCTTTTTTCAGCGTAACGTTGTTGCTTGTTTTTTTGTTTATGGTTCACAAACATTCTCTCCAAAGACAAAAGCCACATCTTACTAATGATGTGGCTTGTGATTAAACATTAAAGACATCACAACAATAAGTTCATCATGATGCATTTGAACGAATTTTCTGTTATGAACAGGTAATAACCAGCCACTTATGCGACTGTTTGAAAGTTTTAGCTCACTATTATTAATCAGCTCTTTGAGTTGTTGGTTATCAATATCTAATCGTTGCATAGTGAGCATTAATACATCATTTGTATTTTGATTATCTAAATCTTCCAACAACATTAATCCTGCTTTTTTATGATGAAGTAATTCTTCATCTAAAAACAAGTAAATATCTGATTGTTTGCTCTCAAACTTTCTGCAAATCGCACGATAATTTGCGTAAGCAATATTTGCATCACTTACGCTATGGTCTAAAGTTTGATTGATGAAAATATGATACATAATATCTCTTGATTAATCAAAAAATAATAATAGTGTATCATATTTATCTTGGTGATGACTATCTCAACATAGCAATAGTGTGAGCGGTCATTTGGTGAGCATACCACTGCATGAGCTTTCTTCGCTCATCAGTATATTTAGCTTTATTGTAAACGCCACGCACACCATTTATTTTGTGTGCGAGACAAGTTTCAATAACATCATCTCGCCACTTATTGCTCTCATAACAATAGGTAGCAAAAATATGACGAAATCCATGTAGGACTTGGCGACCGCTATAGCCTGCATGATGAATTGCACGGCTAAGAGCGATAGCATTAAATGCTTTATTTTTCTTTATTGGTGATGGAAAAATAAACTCGCTTGTTGGATATTGTTGTTTTTGTTCATTTAGCAAACGAATAACAATATCAGAAAGTGGAATAATATGTTGTGAACGCATTTTCATACGTTCCGCAGGAATCGTCCATGTTTTATTTTTAAGGTCGATTTCCGACCATTTTGCATTTAGCACTTCACTACTACGAAGTGCTGTAAAGAATAAAATAAGAAACGCTCGTTTTGCTTGAACACTCAGTTTACCTTTACAATTGACCGCATTAAAAAAAGCGGTCAATTCATGTGGTTGTAAAAAAGAATGATGTTTTTCTGTATGTCTAAAACATACAGTTAAAATATCTGTTGCAGGATTATGTTGGATATATTCAGCTATAACAGCATAGCTGAATACTCTTTTAATCATTTGACAAACAATGCGTTCTGTCTTTGTTTTTTGCTCTGTTTCTAGTTTTTGGCAAATAACAAGAATATGAGCAGGTTTGATGTCTTTAATCAACATATCCCCTAAAATAGGGAATATGTGGTTATTAAAGATTGCTAAACGAGCATCTTGGGTTTTTAATACCCAAGATTTTCGATTTTTTTCGTACCATTCTAAGGCGATTTCTTTAAACAACATGGCACTCTCCTTATGCCCAACGCAAGATTCGTTCTTGCGTTTCTTTATTTAATAAATTCCACGCAATTAAATCTTTTCCTGTGAATTTCTCAGGCTTTATTTTTTTACTATGGTATTTATTTAGTAAATACATCTCTGGTGATGTAGTTTTAAACATCTCTTTGTATATAAGTTGTTCAAAATTTGGATTACGTTGTGCAAAATAATAATAAGCATCGTCATCACATCTAGTGTGTGATTCATTGTTTTGTTTTGCAAAATATTTTACACAATGAGTCTCACCCTTACGGATTAGATAATCCGCTTGATTTTCCCACCAGTGCATATCTGGCGGTGCATTGGTTTCCAAAAGTACGGGGTTGTTTTTTCGCTCTTCAATGCTATGCGGTAAAGCAAAAACACTTCTTGCACCATCATAAAATGCAAAATATTCATTAGTGTCAAGGTTTTTAAATACGCCGTGCATATTACCACCACAAGAGCGGTAAGCATACAATTGGCGTGTATGGTCAATAAAATACCCCCAACTTGAATAAATAAATAAGTTGCGGTCTTTTGGTGCGACAAGATGTGCTTTTTCGCCCCAAGTATTGTCTGCTACTTCATAGCAGATATTAAATGGGAAATTATTGTCATCTTGTGCGAAAGCGTACAAGTCTAAGAAATTTTGACGTTTATTGGCATCAAGTTCTTGCAAACGAATCGTAGATGAAGAACGAGCATGTGGCTTGTTGTAATAATCATTCGGGGCAGTAATTACAGCAAGAGTTTTAAATTGAGCGAAAGTTTTGCGAGAAATTGGTAATACAATTTTCATTTTTTAAATCCTAAATTTTTAGTAAAACAGTCCTATAAAGACAGTTTAAGCTGTCTTTATAGGGTTATTTTTGAGTGTTATTAGTTGTCGCTGATTTCTTCTTGAGCTATATGGATTATTTCATCAACTTTGTTCCACACAGCTTTGCGGATGCCCATTCCTTGTGGGCGGTTGATGATTGCCTGTTCTAGGCTCCAGCGACAAGAGTTAATATCCATATTGAATGGAAGATTAGAGAAAAAACAGATGGCTTGTTGGCTTTTGATTTCCCACAATCCTAACTCGATGTTTCCTTGAACATCATCTAATAATGCAGTTACATTGCGTGGATTTGTGGCTAACCATTGCTCATACATTTCTGGCACGTCAGAAATGCTCAAGTCTGGAATGGTCATATTGTGCTTTTTAAGATAGGCTTCACGGATTTGTTGTAAAGTCATTTTGAGAACTCCTGCCCATAAGGCGTTGGATTGTTGATTTGGGCTTTCGCCCTGTTGATGAGCTTATTATACGGTAACGTACGTTACCATGCAAGTACTTTTTGCTATTTATTGACTATATTTTATTCTATTATAGAATGCTCCAACAAGCGACTTACAATCATAGTCTTCATTGCGATATGAAAAGAGCAGTATAATCCTACAGCCAAACCCAAATAATAATAAACAATCTCATTGTAAGTAGTTAGTGTAATCCAATTTGTATGGATAGGTACAAATAAGCAAAAATCAAGTAATAAGTAAACTACAAATGCAAGAACAGAAATGATTTTATATTTTCTATTGCTGAACAAGATATTAAACTTAATTGAATGACTAGGTTTAATATCAACGAGCAAAAAAGGAAAACAATCATAAATATTTTTCGCATTATCTTCCAAATCATTAACATTTCTATCTATTAAGTGAAAGATAAGTTGAAATTTATATTTATTGTGTAAAAGTAAAGTATTCAGCCTAGCTTGAATAACACTTGCAGGCATATTTTGATTTTCTTTAAACTCATTGTATAACTCATGTATTTTTTGAATGTTTTCTAATTTTTCATTATATATAACTTTTAAGTTATTATTTATTTTGTATCCACGATATAATCTATAAATAAAGTATATGAAAAAGGCAATCAATGAATATTCAGTATAATTTTGAAAACTGGATAAAATAGAAGAGTGCATATATCACCATGTTTGAAAATAGGCAGAATAGAGCAGGTTTATTTTTCAGTAGACCAATAGTAGACTTCTGACTTATTGTTATATCATGCCAAAGATTGAAATATATTGCAAAGAAAAAGAGATTGAATCACTCAATCTCTTGTTTTTTAATAAAATTATTGCTATATCTTGTAATAGTATAAGATTTTTAGCTTAATTATGAGTCCGCTGCTCTAACCGACTGAGCTATAGGCCCGATAAAGATGGGCGTATTATATAGAAATCAAAATTAAAATACAATAGGGAAGATGTAAGATGATATTGTTAAACTCTTTATTTTCAAAAGATATTTTAAAATTTTAGAGAAAACCGTTGATTCTCATCATTATTATTTAAAACGGTTTTCTCTTATGATACTTAACAAGCGACTTTATGAGTCCACGTTGTGCGTGAAAGTGTAGTAATCATCATCGCATGACCACGTTGATTGACTTCAAAATCAACACTTTGACCAAGTTTAGGTAAATCTTTTGCCATCCATTGAGAATAAGAAAAAACAAATTGTTGTTTTCCGCAA
>JBHACK010000124.1:0-3205 GCA_041854545.1 Acinetobacter sp.
ATATGTGGTCAATTTTAGCTTTGGGTGTTGCGGAACGTAGCGTAAACCGTTTAATTGATTTAGACCCGATTGCACGTCTGCAACTGAATGAATTACAAGGGCAATTATTACGCATAAAACTTGACTCTCCCCCACTTTCGCTCGATGTCTATTTTGACCACGATAAATTGCGTTTTGAACCGACCGCCACAGGACAGCAACAGCGTATTTTTGAACCACGTCCTTTTGATGAAGTCGTTGTTCAATCCGCAACCACAACCTTACACGTTGAACATTTGGTTGCTTTAGCCAAACTGATTTTGAGCCAAGAACAGGATTTAGGCAATATTCCTGTACAAGGCGATTATCGTTTATTAATGCAACTCAAAACCATTTTACAAAACAGTGAATTAGATTTTGCAAGTTATCTCACGCCTTATGTTGGGGCAAGTATGGCACACGAATTGGGGAAAATCCAACAACTCCCTAAAATGATGTGGCAACAACTGCAAACACAACGTTATTTCGTCCAAGATTACATTAAAGAAGACAGCGGACTGTTTGCTCCACGTTGGCAAATGGACGATATTCAACAACAAACTCGCCAACTCAATCAAGAAATTGACCGTTTAGAAGCAAAAGTGAAGAAAATGCAACAGCAAGTACAAGGTGATGGCGAATGATTCCACATCTCCCACGTTTACTGGAACTTTGGCGAATTTCAGCCCATTACCGTTTAGATACTTTATTTGACCCTGAAACGCTCCCCCCCGAAAGCACGTCATTTATTGGCATTGATTCGCTTACACCCATCTGCACGGGTCAAAAGTGAAAAAGATAATCCGCTCAAACTGAAATGTGCCTTAGAAGATATGGGGGCATTGGCGATTAAACTTGGGCAATTATTGTCCACTCGCCGTGATTTAATTCCGCCTGATGTTTTAAGTCAGCTTACCTTATTACAAGACCAAGTTAAACCGTTTGATGTTGCCATTGCTAAACAACGGATTAGCGATTCCCTAAAAGCGGATATTGACACTTTATTTGCACGGTTTGATGATGAACCTTTAGCGGCAGCGTCTATTGCACAAGTCCATACCGCTCAATTACACGATGGACGAGAAGTGGTCGTAAAAGTAACACGCCCTGAAATTCGTTCACAAATTATCCAAGATTTTGAGATTTTAGCATGGCTAGGGCATTTTTTAGAACAACGTTTTGAACCTGCACGAGCTTTACATTTATCAGAAATTATTCAAGATTATCGCACCATTATTCTCAATGAGTTAGATTTAACCATTGAAGCAGACAATACACGGCGAATGCGACATTATTTTACAGGCTCAAGCATGATGTATGTGCCTGAAATTTATATGGATAGCCGTGATGTGATGGTCGCAGAAAAAATTACTGGCGTTCCTATTTCGGATACTGAAACCTTTGACCGTCTAGGCATGGACAGAGCCATGCTGGCAGAAAATGGCTTAACCATCTTCTTTACCCAAGTATTCCGTGATAATTTTTTCCATGCAGATATGCACCCCGGAAATGTCTTTGTTGATACGACCGACCCAAGCAAAGCACGCTACATTGCCCTTGACTGTGCCATCATGGGTGAACTATCAAAGAAAGACCAACTCACCGTTGCTCGTATGTTATTAGCGGTGATGAATAGCAATTTTATGCAACTGATTCAAGTCGTCCATCAAGCAGGTTGGATACGTCCAGATACCGACCAAGATGCCTTAGCCCGAGAGATGCGTCGAACCGTAGGGCCTATGGTCTCAAAACCGATGAATGAATTGGATTTTGCGGGGATTTTATTACAAGTGATGGACATTGCACGGCGATTCCGCTTAGAAATTCCACCACAATTAATGCTATTACTGAAAACGCTTGTCCATGTTGAAGGCTTAGGCACCGATTTATATCCTGATTTAGATATTTGGAAACTGGCAAAACCGATTCTTACAGAATGGGTCAAACAGCAAATGAATCCAGTTAAAAATATCAAAGAATTAGGACAACAAATTCCTGATTTATTGCTTGGCACACAAGACATTCCAACCTTATTGATTGACAGTTTAAACGGCTTAAAAAATCAAACCGCTTGGCAAGACAAACAATACCGAGAATTGCAAGCCTTACGCTTACAACTGCAAATGCAACAACGAAGAAACTGGATTTTTGGCAGTTTAATGGCACTAAGCCTAACTTTAGCCTTAATGAGCGTTTGGTATGTCGCCATCATCTTTATTGCATTGGCGGTACTCTTTGCAATTTGGCGATTGATGAAATAATACAACAGCTTATTTTATATCACATAGGAAAATGAGATGACTCAAACCGTTAATTTTGCTGGGCAAATCAGCCCAAATAACATCGCTGAAGTCGTAGAAATGGGCTTTAAAGCGGTGATGTGCAACCGTCCAGACCATGAAGGCGGTGCAGAACAACCCCTTAGCCAAGACATTCAAGCGGAAGCCGAAAAAGCAGGCTTGGCGTATGTACATTTACCTGTTGTTGCAGGGCAAATTACCGAAAAAGATGTACAACAATTTGCAGAACACTTTAACGCTTTACCAAAACCTGTATTAATGTTCTGTCGTACTGGTAATCGCTCAAATAATTTATACCAACTGGCAAAACAAATGGATTTATTAGACGACTAAAAAACGCCTAACATCGTCAAATAATTGAGCAAATCGTAATGGATTTTGCTCAAACCATGCCCCTAAAAAATGGTTTGCATCATCAATCACCCACTCTTGAACGTGTGATGGTGCAACACTTTGCCGATAAATCTCAAACACCCCTTGCGGAATTACATCATCTTGTTTTGCACGAATCAAGGCTAATTTTCCTGAAAAATCAGCAAATTGTTGCTTTGCATTATGCTGTTTCCAGCTATTTTTTGTACGAATAAGAAGGCTAAACCGCTCATCAAAAGGGATATCAAACGCATCTACATGGTATAACGCAGGGCTACATAATATTAAACCTTGAATTTTATGATGATGTAAGACATTGACACAAATTTGACCGCCCATACTAAAGCCCATCAAATATACCTTTTCCGTGCCATAATGCTGTAGCACCGCATTTAATTGTTGTGTTTTTATCTGAATCGATGATAATTGATGATGACTACTCTCGCCATGTCCTGAAAAATCAAAACTAATACAACGAAAACCACAGGCTTGAATATATTCCGCAACAGGCTGTA
>JBHACK010000125.1:0-7671 GCA_041854545.1 Acinetobacter sp.
ATAGTTACGCACGATTGCGTGCCAGTATGCAAGAAGAATTGGCAATTCAACGCTTAAACCAGCAAATGGTGATGTCTCGTATTAAAATTAGCGACCAAGATGTTGAAAATTTCCTGAAATCACCGTCAGGGCAAGCCATTGTAGGGACACAATACCATGTGATTCATGCTCGTATCTCAAGTTCAGTCAATAATGCCGATGGCAAAGGTTTTGCTGAATTGGTACGTAATGAATTAAAAGCAGGCAAAGACCCAGCACAACTTAAAGGCTTGAGCCAAGCAGGCATTGTGATTCAAAGCAATGATTTAGGTTGGAAAGAATTATCCGAAATTCCATCTGAATTGGCGGTGCGTGTGAGTCCGCTCAATAAAGGCGAAGTCTCTGAACTGATTCAAGGTTTAGATGGAAGTGTACATCTAGTTAAAGTGATTGACCGCAAAGCCAGTGCGGTAAAAAATATTGTACCACAATATAAAACACGTCATATCTTGATACAACCAACCGCCGTGGTCAGCCCAGAAGTTGCTAAACAACAAATTGAGCGACTTTATCAGCGATTAAATCAAGGTGAAGATTTTACAGTCTTGGCATCTACATTTTCATCAGATTCAGGAACAGCCCGAGATGGCGGAAGTTTAGGTTGGGTGAATTTAGGGACAATGGTACCAGAATTTGAACAAATGATGAAAAATACCCCAGTAGGACAAATTAGCCAACCGTTTAAAACCCAATATGGCTGGCACATTCTAAAAGTTGAAGATACCCGCCAATATGACATGACCCAAGAATCTCAAAAAGAGATGGCTCGACAAGTATTGGGTGATGGTCAGCTAAATTTAGAAATGGAAGACTGGTTAAGAGAAGTCCGTTCAGGGGCATACATTGAAATCAAAGACCCAAGTTTGCGTGATTACTAAATAGATAGAGATAGATGATGAATTGGTTACAAATCCATATTACCGTAGAACAAGCACAGGTTGAATTTGCCGAAACGATTTTAATGTCATTAGGTGCGGTCAGCGTTACCCTAGATGATGCAGAAGACCAAGCCCTGCTTGAACCTTTACCCAATGAAACACCACTTTGGGATAAAGTCATTGTAACAGGCATTTTCCAACAAACCGAAGATGAACCGATTGATATTCAAAGTTTAGAAAATTTTGTACGTTCACAATTTCCAAATGCCCCTATTTCTTGCGATGAAGTAGAAGAGCAAGTTTGGGAACGTGCATGGATGGACTATTATGAGCCAATTCAAGTCGATGAAAAATTTTGGATTGTGCCTGAATGGTTAAATGCACCTGATGAAACCGCAGTCAATTTAAAACTTGACCCCGGTTTAGCTTTCGGTACAGGCAACCATGCCAGCACATTCTTATGCTTACAATGGTTAGGTAAAGCCGATTTGCAAGATAAAATTGTTATTGATTATGGTTGTGGTTCAGGTATTCTTGCGGTTGCAAGTTTATTATTAGGAGCAAAACAAGTTTATGCAACCGATATTGACCCACAAGCCATTTTAGCAACTCGCCAAAATGCAGAGTTAAATGGCGTGGCTGACCGTTTATGGGTCGGTTTGCCTGATGAATTTCACACCGTATTTAATGAACAACAAGCCGATGTATTAGTGGCGAATATTTTAGCAACGCCTTTGATGATGTTGGCACCGACTTTTGCATCATTGGTCAAAACCAATGCAGAATATGCACTCGCAGGCGTAATTGAAGAGCAATGCGATGATGTATGCCAAGTTTATCAAGAAAATGGCTTTAGTGTAAATAACATAGCCAAACGTGAAGAAAATTGGTGTCGCATTTCAGGAAAGCGTGTTTAAATACATTTGCTCAATGGTTAAATGTTTAAGATATGCACTATTATCATAAACAAACACGCTGTCCACATTGTGAGACCAGCTACCGTATTACCCTTGACCAACTCACCATTGGTCATGGGCAGGTACTATGTGCAGAATGTCAGCAACAATTTAATGCCATTGAGCATTTACACGAACCGATTGATTTAAATCCATTGCCTATTTCATCGTGGGAAAAACACCGAGACCCTACCGAAAACCCATTTGATACTGATGATAAAAGAATTTTAGACCATCAAGAAATTTTTAATTTTTTTAAGCAAAATACGCCACATTCTCCGTTAAGTTTATTGCACTATTTAGACCGATTTGGTGCAAAAAAGTAGAGTGTACATTGTCTTGTGGCTAAACGTATCAATCTTCTCATTTTTATCCCTTGAATTGTCAATACGCCCTAGTTATTTTTTTGAAAGCATGGTAAAATCCTAGAAATCGGGTGTGTTCCCGATTTTTTTATGTAGGGCTATTCCCTAACGCACGATTGCTAACAAATATAGGTTTGAGATATGCCTATTTTAGAAACATGGTTACTGCCTGATGGTGTAGCCGATGTGCTACCCGAACAAGCTCAAGTCGTTGAATCTTTGCGACGTAAAAGTTTAGATTTCCTTGCCAGTCGAGGTTATCAACTGCTTTATACGCCAATGGTTGAGTACATTGAGTCCTTATCTTCATTGTCCGAGTCTGGGCAAGATTTAGATTTAGTTACCTTCAAAGTCATTGACCCACTTTCTGGGCGGTTAATTGGTGTTCGTGCCGATATGACGCCACAAGTGGCACGAATTGATGCACACGTTTATCCTGTTGATGGGGTTGCACGTTATTGCTATGCTGGAACGGTATTGCATACAAAAGCACAAGGCTTTCATGCTTCACGTTCACCGCTACAATTAGGGGCTGAGTTATACGGACATGATAGCATTTCAGCAGATGTTGAAATGATTGATGTCATGCTTGGTTTGTTAGAGCAAGCCAATGTGTTGGAAAATGCCCATTTAGACTTAGGTCATGTCGGCTTATTCCGCAGTATGGCTCGTTTAGCAGGGTTAAGCAAACTGCAAGAGCGTCAATTATCCAATATTTACCAACGTAAATCCTTGCCTGAATTATTAGAAATAAGCCAAACCTTAAATTATGGGGCGGATTTCTATGCCTTAGGACGTTATGCAAGTGATTTAGATGCGTTGCAACAACATTTAAGTGCAGAGATTTTAAATGATAAGGCATTTAAAACCGCACTTGATGCTTTGTTAAGCACACGCTCACAAATCCAAGCACGTTGGCAAAATGTCCATATTGGCATTGATGTCGTAGAATTGCGGAGTTATCACTATCATACCGGCTTAGTTTATGCAGTCTATGCACCAAAACACGCCACAGCCTTAGCTCAAGGCGGACGTTATGATGGGATTGGTGAGCATTTTGGACGAGCAAGACCTGCAACAGGCTTTAGTTGTGATTTGTACACTTTATGTGCAGGACAATTTCAACAAATTGAAACCATTGTCGCACCTGCTCATGCAGATAGTGCTTTGCAAAAAGCCATTCAACAAGCCCGAGCACAAGGACGCTGTGTCGTACAATTATTGGGTGATGATGGCTTAGATTCTGTGCCGTATGCAACGCAACAATTTAAACGAATAGATGGACAATGGCGAATTGTTAATCTTTAACCAATTTCAACAAGTAGCACTTGTGATGACGTGTAAAACATGACATGATGAAGTGTAATCTTTGTGATTCAATAAACCGAAGAGGCGATTATGAACAAAAATGTTGTAGTTTTGGGTACCCAATGGGGCGATGAAGGAAAAGGTAAAATCGTCGATTTATTAACAGACCAAGCATCGGCTGTGGTACGCTATCAAGGTGGGCATAATGCTGGACATACCTTGGTGGTGGGTGGAAAAAAAACGGTTTTACATTTAATTCCATCAGGGATTTTGCGTGATAATGTATTATGTTTGATTGGTAATGGTGTGGTGTTATCACCAGAAGCATTAATCAAAGAAATGAGCGTGTTAGAAGAGCAGGGCGTTCCTGTTAAAGAACGTTTACGCATTTCTGCAAATTGTCCATTAATTTTACCAAACCATATTGCACTTGACCAAGCTCGTGAGAAAAAACGTGGCAATGCGAAAATTGGAACAACAGGACGTGGTATTGGCCCGGCGTATGAAGATAAAGTCGCTCGCCGTGCGATTCGTGTTGCGGATTTAGTGCGTGGTGGTGAGCATTTAAAACAACAATTAACGGACTTATTGGACTATCATAATTTCCAATTAACGCAATATTATGGCGTTGATGCTGTTGATGTCAATGAAGTTTTAGCGTTGTGTGAACAATGGCGTGAAGTGATTGCTCCTTTAGTGATTGATGTTACAGAAACCTTACATCAATATCGTAAAGAAGGCAAAGCCATTATGTTTGAAGGGGCTCAAGGTTCGTTGCTTGATGTTGACCATGGAACATATCCATTTGTAACCAGTTCAAATACAACTGCAGGTGGTGTAAGTTCAGGTTCAGGTATGGGACCATTACATTTAGACTATGTTTTAGGGATTACTAAAGCCTATACAACTCGTGTTGGTGCTGGGCCTTTCCCAACCGAATTGGTTTATGATGCCGCAACCGATACAGGTGATGCCGTTGGTCGTCATTTAGGTACTGTTGGGCATGAGTTTGGTGCATCAACAGGTCGTCAGCGTCGTTGTGGTTGGTTTGATGCGGTGATTTTACGCCGTTCTGTTGATGTCAATTCTTTAACAGGGATTTGCTTAACCAAACTTGATGTATTAGATGGCTTAGAAGAAGTTAAAATCTGTGTTGGCTATGAAAATGCAGATAGTGGCTGTGTAGGTTCATCTGATGCGTTATCGTATGAATGCTTAAAACCAATCTACGAAACAATGCCAGGTTGGTCAGAATCAACCGTTGGTTTAACTAGCATTGACCAGTTACCTGCGAATGCCTTAGCTTATGTAAAACGTTTAGAAACGTTAATTGGTTGCCCGATTGATATTATTTCAACAGGCCCAGACCGTGAAGAAACGATTATTTTACGTCATCCATTTGCTTAAGCCTTAGCAAATGAAAATACCGAATCCTAAGATTCGGTATTTTTTTGTCTTTTCTTCAATCTATCGATATTCCGCTAACGATGGAATATTGGTAAATTGGATTGGATAGTGTAACGGCACTTGATGATAAAGCATTAAATTATCATGTTGATATTGTAAAATGCCCATGCACATCCATTCAATCACTTGTGGATAGATGAGATGTTCTAACTCATGAACACGTTGCTGTAAACTGTTTACATCGTCATTGCGATTGACTTGCAATACACCTTGAGCCAAAGGTAAACCAGAGTCTAACTCTGCTGTAACGAGATGTACTGTACACCCATGCCATAAATCACCTGTGTTGAGTACACGTTGATGTGTATTCATGCCTTTATAAGCAGGTAAAATAGATGGGTGAATATTTAACATTCGCCCCGGCCATTTTTGTACAAATTCAGGGGTTAGAATCCGCATAAACCCAGCCAAAATGACTAAATCAACATTCCATTCGGTCAGTTGCTTATGCAGTTGTTGGTCAAATTCTTCACGGGTCGGATAGTCTTGGTGAGAAATCACAACCGTTGGAATTTTCGCTTGTTCTGCTCGTTCTAAAGCATACGCATTCGCATTGTTAGAAATAACTCCAACAATCGTTCCTGTTAATTTTGAATCAATGAGAGCTTGTAAATTGCTCCCATTGCCAGAGACTAAAACAGCTAGTCGGCACATTGTGTAAACACCACCCGAATTTTTTCATCAGCACCTTCAACCGATTCGGCATTGTCTTGGATGTATCCCATTTGCCATGCTTTCTCGCCTTCAGCGTTGAGAAGTTCTATTGTTTGTTGGGCATCATTGGCATCAACGACGAGTACCATGCCCACACCGCAGTTAAATGTACGATACATCTCGAAACGTTCAACTGCACCCTCTTTTTGTAATAACTGAAATAATTCTGGCCATTGCCATGTTGATTCATCAATAACCGCTTGAGCACCATTTGGTAAAACACGTGGTAAATTCCCCGGTAAACCACCGCCTGTAATGTGTGCCATCGCATGAACATCAACGCTTTTTAAGAGTTTTAATACTGGTTTAACATAAATGCGTGTTGGTTCCATTGCCGTTTCTGCGAGTGGACGACCATCAACGATTTGAGTTAAGTCTAATTGTTTTACATCAATAATTTTGCGTAATAGGGAATAGCCATTTGAATGAGCACCACTTGATGCAATACCAATCAGTACATCACCTGCTTTTACTTTTGAGCCATCAATGATTTTTGCTTGTTCAACTACGCCAACCGCAAAACCAGCTAAGTCATAGTCTTCGCCTTCGTACATTCCTGGCATTTCTGCGGTTTCACCACCAACTAAGGCACAACCTGCTAATTCACAGCCTTTGCCAATTCCTGCAACAACATTTGCCGCAACATCAACATTTAAATGTCCTGTTGCATAGTAGTCTAAGAAAAAGAGTGGTTCAGCCCCAGTAACCAATAAGTCATTGACACACATTGCCACTAAATCTTGACCAATGGTGTCGTGTTTATTGAGATTCAACGCTAAGCGTAATTTTGTGCCAACTCCGTCTGTACCTGAAACTAAAACGGGTTCTTCATAGCCTTTTGGAATTTTACATAATGCCCCAAAACCACCTAAACCGCCAAGTACTTCGGGACGTGTGGTTCGTTTAGCCACGGATTTAATCCGCTCGACTAACGCATCACCTGCTTCAATGTCCACACCTGCATCTTTATAACTTAAACCTGTTGAATTGCTCATAAGTAAATCATCAAAAAAGAAAAACGATTATCAAACAAACATATAGCATGATGTTTGATGATGAAAATATGCGTGATGATATGCTAACACGCCCTAATACTATTGTAACGCATTTTTCTCATGCTGTGTTAAACATTAATCATGAAAATATCAGATAATCTTGAGCTAAATAATCATTGCTTACAAAAAAGCACTTCATCATTTCTTCGTAACTTTATGTTATAGTATGCAAAAATGAAATTTACTAGAAGATTGATATGTTTGGCTTACACATTGACACCCAATGGTGTTTAGAACAATTATTGCATGATGGTATGATTTCGGAAAAAGACCGACTCTTGGTACAAACCACATCACGCCAAAAAGACCAACTAAAATGGCACCCATTACAATGGATTGCCCATTTTAATTTACGCAACGTTTCTCCGCCCCATCAACAGCTGACCTTAAAATTATTATGTCAATGGTTAGCCGATAAAGCAGGCGTGCCTTTTTTTGTGATTGACCCATTAAAGGTTGATGTACAACGGCTTACCCAAGTCATGTCGCAAGAATTTGCGTTAAAAAATAATATTCTTGCGGTTGAAGTGCATGATGATAAAGTCTTAATTGGGACTGACCAACCCTTTTTTGATGAGTGGAAACATAGCCTTAAGCAAAATTTAAAACATAAAAATATTGAGATGGTGTTTTTAAACCCAGAACAATTACAACGTTATTTACCTGAATATTATCAAGTGAGTAAGGCGGTCAGTTCATCTCAAAAATCAGGCATTTACCGTGACCCAACAGGGAGCGTTGAAGCCTTATTACAACTGGGAGATACACAAAATCCAGATGCCAATGACCAACATATTGTAAAATTAGTGGACTGGATTTTACAGTTTGCGTTTGAACAAGGGGCAAGTGATATTCACCTTGAACCACGCAAAGAAAATGCCAATATTCG
>JBHACK010000126.1:0-3346 GCA_041854545.1 Acinetobacter sp.
AGAAAATGTTAGATTTTTTGGTAAAAATTGAATAAAATATGAAGATAGACTCAAATTTGACATTTATTTGCGGTAAAATGCAAAAAATAAGATAGGAATTGTGCTGTGCTCAAGTTAAAACGTAAGCAGACGAAAGGTCTAATTGGGGTAGATATCAGCTCTACGTCAGTTAAGGTTCTTGAACTTACACAAAGCAACGGGCGATACTGGGTAGAAAACTACGCCCGTATTGAATTACCTGAAGGTAGTGTAGTTGAAAAAAACATCACAAATGTAGAAGCTGTAGCTGAAGCCTTAGAACAAGCTTTAGATAAATCAGATATTCGTGTGGTAAATGCAGCAATTGCTGTACCAAGTTCATTGGTGATTAGTAAAGTCATTGAAATGGATGCGGATATGAATGATGATGAGCGTGAAGTACAATTACGTATGGATGCTGAACAATATATTCCTTTCCCATTAGATGAAGCGAATCTTGATTTTGCTGTTTTGCAAGACCAACTCCCTAACCTCAATCGTGTAAATGTTGTTCTTGTTGCAACACGCACAGAAAATGTGGATTCACGTGTAGAGGTATTAGAAACAGCAGGATTAACGCCAAAAGTTGTGGATACTGAAGGATTTGCGTTAGAACGTGCGGTACAACTGATTGCAGATACCTTAACAGTAGGTGTAAATACCATTGGATTGTTGGATATTGGACACAGTACCACAACCTTCACAGTTCTGCAAAAAGGTAAAATTGTTTATTCACGAGAGCAATCGTTTGGTGGAAAACAACTCACACAACAAATTCAAAATCATTATGGTATTGATTTTAAAGATGCAAACCAAGCAAAAATAGAAAATCGATTACCTGATGATTATGAAGCAGAAGTCTTAACCCCATTTTTAGACCAAATTGAACAACAAACCAGTCGTGCATTACAATTCTTCCAATCCTCTTCAAACGTAGGTGATATTGACCATTTATTACTTGCAGGGGGAACAGCGAATTTACCAAACCTTGCACGAAAATTACAAGGTGCTTTAGGATATCGTGTTACGATTGCAAACCCATTTTTACAAATGAGTATGTCTAGCAGTATTGATGCGAAGAAATTAGAACAAGATGCAGCCTCTCTATTAGTAGCATGTGGTTTGGCATTACGGAGTTTTGACGAATGACAGTAAGAATTAACCTACTGCCTTGGCGTAGTGAATTACGTGAAAAACGTAAAAAGGCTTTTATTACCCACTGTGTCATTGCAGGACTTTTAGGGGCTGCGAGTGTATTTGGTGTCTATATGTTCTATAGCCAACAGCTCAGCGAACAAGAACAAGCAAATCAAATGATTACTGCTGAAAATGCAAAACTTGATGAACAATTAAAATCTTTAGAGGGCTTGGAAAAACGCCGTGCTCAAATTACAGAGCGTATGAAATTGATTGAAGGTCTTCAAGGTCAACGTCCGGTTATTGTACGTTTAGTGGATGAAGTGGTACGTATGACACCTACCGATATGTATTTGACTCAATTTCAACGTGCAGAAAATAAGTTTACTTTTACAGGTAAAGCACAAGACCCAAATGTGGTTGCGGAGTTTTTACGTAATTTAGAAGCATCACCTTGGTTCCGTAATGCATTTATGAATTCATATTTAGCAGCAGATGATAGAGTGGTGAATGCATCAACGAATGCAACTAATCCACAACAAAATGCTCAAGGGGTAAGTTCGTTAGTACAACGTCCAGAGCTTAGCTATGGTACTTTTGTGGTGACTGTAGATTTAGACCAACCTAAAGCACCAGCACCAGGTGAACAAGCGTTAGATAATGCAACGGTTGTCACAACAGATGCAACGGGTACACCTGTACAATCTACTGCGTCAGCACCTGCTCAACCAGCACCAGAGCCAACTAATCAAACGGCACCAGCACCAGCTACTCAACCGGCACCAACACCAGAGCCAGTTTCACCAACAAATAATCAAGGAGCTAAATAATGAGCCGTGATAAGGATGGTGTAAAGAAAGATGCACCTAAAAAAGCTGATTTTCTAAAACAGTTCCAAAATCTCGATAATAACAATATTGGTGGATGGCCTGCTCCTGTAAAGGCAACAGTTTTTCTTTTTGTATTTGCTGCTGTTTGTGCTGCGGGTTATTTTGTTCTTATTCGACCAACTCAAGACAGTATTGCTCAAGCAGAAGCTCAACAAGAAAGCTTATTGCAAGATTTCCAAAAGAAAGATTCAAATGTGCGTAATTCTCAATTGTTACAAAAACAATTGGAAGAAATGGAAGCAAATTTCCAACAGCAATTAACGCAATTGCCAAAAGAAACAGAAATCCCTGCACTTGTTGAAGATATTAACATTACTGGTGTAAAAGCTGGGTTAAAATTTAAAAATATTAAATTGGAACCAGAAGTTACTCAAGAATTCTTTGTTGAACAACCAATTACGATTGAAGCAACAGGGGATTATCATTTCTTTGGTCATTTTATTAGCGGTATTGCAATGCTACCACGTATTGTAACGTTACATGATTTTAATATCAAAAGTGAAATTGATCCAAAATCTGAAATGCCAGTGATTACTTATCAAATTACTGCAAAAACTTATCGTTATAAAGGTGAAGCTGATGAAGCTCCAGCAGAGGCTGGTGCAACTAATCCAGAAGGAGCGCCAAAATGAAACTCCATTATGTAGGTATGACCCTTCTTTTAGGACTTGTATTAGCTGGGTGTGAGTCGCGTATAGATTTAGCAACACAAGAAATGGAACGTATTCGTCAGGCTCCACCAAAACAGCCTGAGCCAATTCCTGTTTTTAGTCCAGTGCCAAGTTTTATTTATGATGCTCAAGATGAACGTTCACCGTTTATGCCAAGTTCAATAGCACATGAAATTCGTATTATGGCAGGTCGTCGTGTTTATCCAAACGAGCATCGTCCAAAAGGTCGCTTAGAAGCATTTGCTTTAGAAGGCTTATTAATGAAGGGTACGATGCGTGGTCAATCCGGTATCGAAGCGATTATTCAACTACCAACAGCTGATAGAGAAATGGTAACGGTTCGTCGTGGTGATTATTTAGGACCAAATCATGGTCGTATTGTAAAAATTACCCCAATGGAAATTGATTTAGTTGAAATTGTCCCAGATGGTCGTGGTAATTATGTAGAACGTCCACGTACATTAGTATTACTTGAAGCTGCTAAAACACAAGCATCTAAGTAGAGAGTTAGAAGCATGAAAAAGCAATATTTAAAAGAATTTTTGATTGGAAGTCTAAATATGAACCCATTAATTCGCCAATTTTCATTAGGTGCAGTTGCTATTGCAATGGTACAAGTAGCGAATGCTC
>JBHACK010000127.1:0-7026 GCA_041854545.1 Acinetobacter sp.
GCACCGCCCATATCCGAATGTCCGCCAATAATCAACACATGACCAAAATTGCCTTTATGAGCATAATGAAGTCGTGGGAATAAAGTTGGTTTAAATGTTTCAAGATACGCTGTGGTTTGTAGGGTTTCATCTTGTGGAATAAGTGGAATTTCAATCACTTGTCCTGCAAAATAACGTCCTTTTCCGGTCAATAATCCTAATTTTAAGCCCATCACGCACAAGGTATAATCAGCTTTAACTGCAATCGGTAAGCCCATGCCTGTATCTGGGTGTAATCCGCTTGGCACATCAATGGCGATTTTTAAGCCCTGTTCGACATTAAAATCATAAATCAAAGTTTGATAATCATTTGATAATTCTCGATTTAAACCATTGCCAAATAAAGCATCAATATGAATATCAATACACGGCGAATTGTAGCCCAACTGTTTAAATATCTGTTGATAATCTAATAAAGCATAAATATCAATATCGGCATCTTCTGCTTCTTGTCTTGCACGTTTTGCATCTTCGGTTTGTGGCAATTCTGGGGCGTAAATCATCACATTAAAATTCTTTTGTTTTAGATACTTAGCAATTAAATAGCCATCTCCACCATTATTTCCCACACCACACCACACCATAATATTTGATGTATAATCGTACTGTTTTGATTGAACAATGAGATTTTCAATCGCCGTTGCCATCATCAAACTGGCTTGTTGCATTAAACCATACGATGAATTGCCACGAGCAAACCAACGTTGCTCCCATGCTTTAATTTGTTCTGCAGAATAAATAGGATAACGTTTTGCAGTCTGATAAATGGTTGTCATCATCAAATCTCCTTAGAACCTGTTCATAATTAATTGTGAACAGGTTCTTAATAAAAAAAGGATTATTTTCGCAAATAATCCTTATGATGGTTTAAGTTGGTACGCCACTATGAAATCGAAAGGTATCATCAGGGGATAAAATTAAATTTTTTTCCACTTCTCGAAGATGTGCCACTCGGCTAGCAATGGTTTCTTCTGGATTTTTTAGGGAATTATTTTTTGCTACATCTTCCGCCAATGCCAAATAATCTTCAAAATGACGAGATTCAGATTTTAGTAAATAGCGGTAATATTTGCCTAATTCTTCATCGACAAATGGAGCTAAAGCATGGAATCGCTCACATGAACGGGCTTCAACAAATGCACCAATAATCAAAACATCGATTAAGGCTTCAGGCTCATAAGTACGAATTTCTTTGCGTAATCCGCTGGCATAACGCCCTGCACTTAATGGTTGCCATGTTTGCCCACGTTTTTCCATCAATTCCAAAACTTGTTCATAATGCAACATTTCTTCACGCACTAATTGTGCCAATTTCACTTGTAAATCGGTAAAAAAGCTATAACGGAACATTAAATTCATCGCTGTTCCTGCCGCTTTTTTTTCACAATTTGCATGGTCTTGCATGACAATCGGTAAATTTTTTACCGCTTCATCAATCCATGCCTGTGGCGTACTGCACCCTAAAAAAGCATTAACAGGTTGCATTAATTCATCATAATCAATGGTTTTCGTTGATGACATTTTTTCACCTTATTTCGCAGTTTCAATGGCGTGTTTCATACGTTTTACAGCGTTTTCTAAACCAACAAATACCGCATCTGCAATAATAGAATGTCCAATATTCAGTTCGTGAATTTGTGGAATGCGTGCAATCGCTTGTACATTGCCTAAATGTAAACCGTGTCCAGCATTTACAATTAAACCTTTGCGATGAGCATATTCTGCTCCTGCAATAATGCGTTGTAATTCCGCTTGTTGTTGCTCGCCTTCTGCTTCTGCATACGCTCCTGTATGAATTTCAATTACAGGAGCTCCACACGCCACAGCCGCATCAATTTGGGCAATATCCGCATCAATAAATAAAGAAACTTCACACCCTGCTTGGCTAAGCAATTCTGTTGCTCGTTTTACATTTTCAAAATTGCCAACCACGTCTAATCCGCCTTCGGTCGTAACTTCTTGGCGACGTTCTGGCACTAAGCAAACGTGTTGGGGTTTGACATCTTGAGCAATGGCAATCATCTCATCTGTAACTGCCATTTCAAGGTTCATGCGTGTTTTGAGTAATGGTCGCATACGATAAACATCGGCATCTTGAATATGACGGCGGTCTTCTCGTAAATGTAAGGTAATGCCTTCTGCTCCTGCTTGTTCGCAAATTAAAGCAGACTCAACTGGGTCTGGATAGGTCGTGCCACGGGCTTGTCGTAGTGTTGCAACGTGGTCAATATTTACACCTAAAATTGCCATAAGTTTATATCTCTATTTCTCTATTGGGAAAATTATAGCAAATTTAATAGCTAAAAACGATTTTTTCCTACCATTCAAAAACTAATTTTTCATAGATTTATCTTATTTTTATCTTTATAATAATTGAAATATCAAACAACTCACGGGTTAAAATGAAAGCAATAGAAAAAATTCGTATGATGAGAGAACTCAATCATTGGACACAAGAACAAATGGCAGATAAATTACATATGTCTGTTACGAGTTATGCCAAATTAGAACGTGGCGAACGTAAAATTTCCTTAGAAGAACTTGAGCGAATTGCTGTCGTATTTTCCTTAGATATTATTGACTTATTATCTGTAGATAAACAAAATGTCTTTTGTTTTATTAATAGTGATAGTCATATGCAAAATGTCAATTATTATGGCAATCAAAATCTTGGTTCAGAAATTGAAAAACTAAAATTAATTGTGCAACATCAACAAAATTTATTAAATGAAAAAGATGAAATGATTTCACAACAAAAAGACCATATTAAAACTTTAAATCATCTCCTACAAACATTCAATACAACGACCTGAAAAAACAAGTCGTTGTATTTCTAAAATTATTTAACAAATTTAGCAATTAAAGCTAATAATTGTGTTTTATCTTTTACTGTTGCTAATAATTCATCTGCTTTCAAATGTTTTAACATCGCATAGAATTTATTAAATTGATCTTGTAATTCACTCTTATCATCAAGGTTATAACCATTTTCATAAACCCAGTTTACTGCACTTAACATAGCTAATGTTACTGTAACCGCAACTCCTGCTGCCGCTATATCAAGCACACCTGTTGGTGGAAGAAGAGATTTCAGCCCTAAAAATATAGAACTTCCTATACTTTGGCTTGCAAAAAGTGGAATGATAGCGATGGCTGACTTTTTAGATAAAATTTCATCAGTATAAACATAATGAATTGCCATAATTGCTCCAGCTTGAATCCCTGTAATATATAACGCACTTCCTGGAACAAATGCAGCTCCTGCTACACCTACCAAAGCACCATAAATAATTTTGCGTGCTGTTTCTGATTTGGTTTGCATTTGACGTTGTAAAATTAAGGCTTTACCTTCTTTTTCCAAGTACTCTAAAATGGATTCTCGTAATTCATCTATCCCACGAATGTCCATTTCTTCAGCTTCATAATCAGCATCATAGCCATCAGTACAGGTTTTAAAAATTACATCATCTGCTGTTAAACCTAAAGCACTATGCCATTGTTCTACAACTTTTTGTAATGCTGATGGTTTTTTATCATATTCGTCAATTTTATTTAGAACAACAAATACTTTCCCTGAATACCGCTTTAAGTCGTCATAATGTTGTTTTTGTGATTCATCTACAGACCCAGCAACCACTAAAATGCCAACATCAATGTTGTGTAAAATATTGCGTGTTTCTTGGCTATTTTCAGCAATGACATCACTTAACCCTGGTGAATCAATGACCGTAACATTTTTGCTCCATTGAATTTCCGTAATTTTCGTTGTTACACCTGATACTGCCCCAACTTGAACCTTTTTAGGTTCATCTTTTCCTACATTAAACAAGGCATTAATCAGTGAACTTTTTCCTGTACTCACACGACCAACAACAGCTAATTTTACCGTTTTATCAAAACCTTGCTCAATCTTTTGCAATTTCTCTTCAACATCATGTTCAACTTGTTTACGTTGTTCATCAGTAAATTCTGCCATACCATTACTCCAATCAATTTAAAACTTTATTATAATCTCAATAACAGTACTCAAAGATTTCATATTAGACAATTAGCATACGATTTTAGACAAATATAAAATTAAAAAGGTGCTGAACGCACCTTTATTTAACCTTGGAAATAGTTTAAATCCAACCGTCCAACATACACATTTTGCGTAGGGCCTGTCATCCAAACGACATCGCCTTCACGCCAAGAAATATGTAATTTTCCGCCTGCTAATTCGACTTCCACATCATTGCTTAATAAACCACGGCGAATGCCACTCACCGCTGCCGCACACGCCCCAGTACCACAAGCCAAGGTTTCACCTACACCACGCTCAAACACACGCAAACGGACGTGTTTTTCATCAATGATTTGCATAAAGCCGACATTCACTCGTTCAGGAAAGCGTTCATGGGATTCGACTTCTGCCCCAATTTTTGCCACATCAGCGGTTAAAACATCAGGAACAATCGTAACAGCGTGTGGATTGCCCATACTCACCACATCAATGGTTAAGTTTTGGTCTGATAGGGCTAATTGGTATAATTCTTCAGGCTCATCTGCGATAAATGGGATTTCATGTGGTAAAAAGCGTGGATTGCCCATATTGACACGCACCCAACCATTTGCCCCCAATTCAGGTTCAACAATTCCTGCTTGGGTTTGCACTTTTAGGCGAGTTTTATTGGTTAATTGGCGTTCATATACAAAACGAGCAAAACAGCGTACACCATTACCACATTGTTGTACTTCGCTACCATCGGCATTAAAAATACGGTATTTAAAATCTGCATACGGCACATCAGGCGGTTCAACAATTAACAGTTGGTCAAACCCAATGCCAAAATGGCGGTCTGCCATACGTTGAATGGTTAAAGTATCTAATGTCGCACGTTGGCTGATTAAATCAATCACCATAAAATCATTGCCCAAACCGTGCATTTTGGTAAATTCTAAAAACATTGTGCTTATTCCTAAATCTATCATCAATTGCTTAATGATGGGAGAATTTAGGGCATACTGACATTTCATAACACTACTCAAGATTGAGTAATCATTTAAAAATAAAACAGCGTTTTTACCCTTAAAAATGGCTAAATCTTGATTTTCATCGTCAAATTGCTTGTTGATATTGTAATATCAACGGCACAATTTTCCTTGAAAATCTACGATTTTTCTCATTTTTAATGGCAAATATGAAATGTCAGAATGCCCTATTTAAAAACAAATACATTTATTTTGATGGCAATAAACGTTCAAGTTGCCATAAAGATTCTATGCTTTCACGCTCACGAATCAAATGTGCTTGGTCGCCATCGACCATTACTTCTGCTGAACGTCCACGGCTATTATAATTAGAACTCATTACAAAACCATATGCCCCAGCCCCTTTAATCGCCAGAATATCTCCTGTAGTTAAAGCTAATGGACGTTCTTTACCTAAAAAGTCTGCAGTTTCACAAATTGTTCCGACAATATCCCATGTTTTGACTTCAATATCATCATGTTGTTGAACATTTTCAATTTTCATCCATGATTGATACAAGGCAGGACGGATTAAGTCATTCATCGCCCCATCAACAATCGCAAAATTACGTTCTGATGTTGGTTTTAAGAAATCAACTTTGGTTAAAAATACGCCTGCATTAGCACTAATGCTCCGCCCTGGTTCCATATACACTTTTAAACCTAATTTTTCTAAGGTTGGACGTAACGCATTGGCATATTGTTCTACGGTTGGCGGTGTTTCTTGGTTATAAATCACCCCCAATCCGCCCCCAATATCAATATGTTGTAATACAATGCCTTCTGCGTGTAATTGTTCAATCCATAAACTTACACGTTGCAACGCATCAACAAACGGTTGAACATCGGTCAGTTGTGAACCAATATGGCAATCAATCCCAATGATTTCTAAATGCTCTAATTGATTTGCATAACGATAAGTCGCTAAAACTTCATCGCTTGGAATACCAAATTTATTTTCTTTTAATCCAGTCGAAATATAAGGATGTGTTTTTGCATCAACATCAGGATTGACACGCAACGAAATTGGGGCTTTTTTGCCTAAACGTCCTGCAACGGTATTTAAACGCTCTAATTCAGCATAAGACTCCACATTAAAACACGCAATGCCTACATTTAATGCTAATTCAATATCTTGTTCTGATTTAGATAAGCCCGAATAAACAATTTTACTTGGCTCTCCGCCTGCTTTTAATACTCGTGCTAATTCACCGCCTGTTACAATATCAAAGCCTGCCCCTAATTGAGCCAAAACGTTTAATACTGCAAGGTTAGAATTTGATTTTACCGCATAACAAATTTGATGTTCAATAAAATCAAATGCTTGGTGCATTGCTTGATAATGTTCGGTAAAAGCTGATTTTGAATAAACATATAAAGGTGTGCCAAATTGCTCAGCCACACGGTCTAAAGGGCATTGTTCTGCGTGTAAAATGCCATGAATACGTTGAAAACTCATGAATTATTCCTTTAAGGTAAGGCAGATGTTGTAGGCTGTTGTTCCTTTGTTTTTGAAACATCAGGCTGTTTTTGTAATGGATTTGGATAAAGCAAATACTTTGCTCGCTGGTCATAATTTGGGTCAGATGTTAATTGCAATGCACCTGATTGACCACAGGCACTTAACAGTACCATCGAACTCAGCATTAAACCTAAGGGAAGATAATGCATACAAAACTCTTATCATCATTTTAACTACGCCATAGTATAACGCTAAGCCTAACAAAAGAAAATTAGAAAATACAAATGACATAAATCAAATTTCACGAATAAAAAAGGCGAACCTTGTCCGCCTTATATTGCTTGTTGATATTTTAATTTCGTTTTAACTTATCATGCGTAATTCTCCACCTATAATCTTTCTTGCGAAGCAGTGCTTCTCAGGTGGAGATGTAAGCACAAACGCCCTAATCAGGGTGTTCTTGTTTTTTAGACAGTTGTTTTTGACGCCAAATAAAAACAATGCTAAACTACGTA
>JBHACK010000128.1:0-12464 GCA_041854545.1 Acinetobacter sp.
CCAGACGTTGTGAAATATTGGGGAAATGCACATCGACAATTTGTCGCATGGTGTTTTCATCTGGAAAATCAATATAATGAAAGAAACAACGTCTTAAAAATGCGTCTGGTAATTCTTTTTCATTATTCGATGTGATAATCACGATAGGACGTTGAATAGCAGTTACCGTTTCGCCTGTTTCATATACATAAAACGACATTTTATCCAATTCATGTAACAAATCATTAGGAAATTCAATGTCTGCCTTATCAATTTCATCAATCAATAAAACGCAACGTTCAGGGCTATGAAACGCCTCCCACAATTTTCCTGCTTTAATATAGTTACGAATATCATAAACACGGTCATCGCCTAATTGGCTATCACGCAAACGAGATACCGCATCATATTCATACAATCCTTGTTGGGCTTTCGTGGTCGATTTAATATGCCATGTAATCAATTTCATGCCCAAATTTTTGGCAATTTGTTCGGCTAATAGGGTTTTTCCTGTCCCCGGTTCACCTTTGACCAATAATGGTTTTTGTAAGATACGAGCAGAATGTACCGCTAATTGTAGGCTTTCAGTTGCAATATACTGTTGATTACTGGTAAATTTTTGTTCTGACATTTTTCAATCCGATAAAAAATGGGGAACCATGTTCCCCTTCATTATGATGTTACTTTACGTTGCTTGAGATAATAGTTATAACAATACATCACCAAGAAACCTAAGCCCATCGTTAAAACAATCGATGCTAAATTCACCCAAAACAAGTGCATTTCTTTGGTAATTAAACCAAATAATAAACCAAAAATTGCAGGAGCAAGTGTTGCATTCACCCCTTCCGAAATGGTTGGAGCAAAGAAAAATGCAATAATAAAAATTGTAACACTATGGCGAAGTACTTTAGGGAACGAACGAGCAAGACTTGTCCAGCCCCATAAGGTGAATAATGCACCAACGACATAAACACCAACGGCAATATTATATTCAGGGACACCATCAAAAATGGATAAAAATAAATCCCAAAGAGTTAATAAAATATTAAGCACACCTTCAATCAAGGTGAGCCAAAAACTGTCTTCATGCACCGCGTAAGCCCTCAGGTTCTACAGCATTTGGGTTAATTAAGCCATCAGGTGGCATTTGAATAAAAAAACCTTTGGTTTGCAATGCGTCCATCACATTTAACACATTAACACGAGCCAATTTACGTTCAGCGTGTAAGGTCAAACTCATGACAAACGTTGCTCGCCCAAATGCCTGTAAAACTGTTGCAGGCACAGCATTTAAGGCAGTTGCAGGGTCATCATGATGAAGGACATAAAGATACATCTCATCTTTTTTACTGGATTTAAAAATATCACATTGCATTGCAAAAACCTAAATCATCAAACAACATCACAGTTGTGATGCGTTTTTATCATCATATAAAATTTGTAAAATGGGTTGGGTGATAATAGCATAACGCCATCTTAATAAAAAGTCTGGTAATGTATCTAAAGGCTTGCCTGATGTTACAATTTCCTGTAAATCCATCATCCATTTTTTTCGCATTAACACATCACAGGCAATATCCAAATCATTTGCAGTTTGCTCAATCAGCTCATCAATTGCTTGCCGAGCCTCAACAGAAGGGCGATAAGCAGGAATAATGCGAGCAGGATATTCTCGTTTAGGCGGTAATTTATACAATAATTTTAAAATCACCCCTAAATAACGTTTAGAATAGCTAGAATCACCTAATAATTGCGATACTTGATATTCATTTTTCGGTTGATGATGGATTAAATTGACCAATTCATTCGATTTTAAAATAAAAGATGGGGGAATATTTTTTTCAATCGATAATAATTCACGCCATTCTGTTAATTGTTTTAATTGGGCTAATTGTCGTGGTGAAAATGAAACACGAGCATAATTTAAATATAATTGCTCAATCGGAGTAACGGTTGCAATTTCACGGCTTAATGAATAACTATCTTGTAATACATAATCATATAAACCATAATGTTTTAATTGTTCGGTTAAATGTTCAGCAAGTTCAGGCAAATAAAACACATCATTACTGGCATAGGACAGTTGCTGTTGTGTTAATGGGCGAGCAAGCCAATTAGAACGAGCCTCATGTTTAAAAATTTGAATCCCTAAACACTCTTCTAAAGACGCCTGATAGCCCATATTTTGTCCATAATCTAGGAAAAATAATGCAATTTGTGTATCAAAAACCTGTTTTAAATCTGTGCGTTGAGCATAATGGAATAATAACGAAATATCTTCATTGCCTGAATGTAAAACTAAGGTTTGAATATCAAATAAGGCATTCCAAACTTCGGTTAAATCTAAGGTTAAAGGGTCAATTAAAAAAATATGTCCATCAAGGTTTAATTGTAATAAGCCCAAAATTGGATAACGGGTTCGCATACGAATAAACTCTGTATCCAAATAGCAACATTGTGACCTTGCCATTAACGCTAATAATGGCGGAAGTTGTGTTTGATGTTGAATAAATTGATACATGATGTCCTATTCCTAAACTCTACTTCATTCTCCAACGATGATGTAAGGCTTGACTCAAGGTATGACTGCCAACATATTCCAACTCGCCTCCTTGTGGAATCCCTTGGGCAATGCGGGTAACTTGAATCGGCAAATGTTTACACGCCTCCACAATATAATGAGCGGTTGCCTCACCTTCAACGGTGCTACTGGTCGCTAAAATTAATTCACGCACTTCGCCGTGTTCTAAACGCTGAATTAACTGTGGAATCCCAATTTCATCTGCACCAATGCCATCTAAAGGGGAGAGATGTCCGCCTAATACATGATATTTGCCATAAAAACTTCCGCTTTGCTCGATTGCCATGACATCAGCAGGGGATTCAACCACACATAACAGCTGGTTTTGACGTTGTGTTGATAAGCAAATCTCACAAATCTCTTGTTCAGTGAGTGAACAACAGACCGAACACGTCCGCAAAGACACTCTTGCCTCGTGCAATGCGTTCGCCAGTTGCATTGCACCTTCACGATTTTTCATCATTAAATGTAATGCCATACGTTGAGCCGACTTCGGGCCAACGCTTGGTAATAAGCGTAACGCATTGACTAAATCATCAAATCGTGGGCTAAACATGGTTGAGCAATTCTTAAAAACGGACAGCTATTATAGCGTAAAACCTACATAAAGTAAGGCAATTTCCCTATACAAATAGAAGATTATTTCCCTTGAATTTTGCCAAAAAAGCGAGTAGAATATTGCCCACTTGTTGAGCTTAGCCCTAATCTAAGAATTTCGGTGAGCCAAAAGAAATGGTCTGTTATGGTGTTGCTCTGGAATAATAATTCCCTTTTTTCCTTAAACTGTGTTTAAGAGTGAGCAAATTGCGATGACAGCAAAACCTTTCTATTTTTTCAGGAGTTAATCGACCATGCGTGCCGATATTCACCCAGCTTATACTAAAATTGTTGCAACTTGCTCATGTGGCAACACTATTGAAACTCGTTCAGCATTAAACAAAGACACTATTTATCTTGACGTTTGCTCAGCGTGCCACCCTTTCTATACAGGTCGTCAAAAAGAAGTAAATACTGGCGGACGTGTAGATAAGTTCAAACAACGTTATAGCTCAATGGCTCGTTCAATTAAACGTTAATTTTTCGTTTTAAACCGAACATAAACTGCTATTATCACAAGATGATAGCAGTTTTTTTATGTCTTTTTTTGGGCATAGAGATGAAATCAGAATAGCTTACAAAATGAAATTAGAACAATTTGCATTCATTACAAAAGAAAACGTTTTAAATATTTGTCCATTTTTTAAACTTTTTTAGTAATTTTAAATCCTGTATTTTTGTAAGTGATTATTTTTATTGTAAAAATTATTTTGATTAAATTAAATGATTATGCTTATCATTTTATTTATTTATAAATCATGCACTTAATAAAAATTTTAGGCTTGCTTTTTATGTTAAAATCCGCATAATGTGCGGTATTGAAGAGTAGGATTGATGTTCAAAGTTAGAAATCATTTGACATCATGGTGATAAAAATTGAATGTAAGGGGAACTGTCATGAAAGGCAATCCAGAAGTTATTGCATATTTAAACGGTTTAATTGGCGGTGAGTTAGCGGCACGAGACCAATATTTAATCCATTCTCGTATGTACGAAGATTGGGGCTTAAGCAAAATTTATGAGCGTATTAATCACGAAATGGAAGAAGAAGCAACCCACGCAGATGCAATTATCCGCCGTGTGTTATTCTTAGGTGCTGAACCTAATATGAATCGTGAAGCGTTAAACATCGGTCATGATGTGGTGAGCTGTTTAAAAGCGGATTTAGCTTTAGAGTATCATGTGCGTGAGCGTTTAGCACAAGGTATTAAATTGTGTGAAGAAAAGGGCGATTATATTAGCCGTGATATGTTGCGTCAGCAGTTAGCCGATACTGAAGAAGACCATACGTATTGGTTAGAAAAGCAGTTACGTTTGATTGAGTTAATGGGTTTACAAAATTATATTCAATCGCAAATGTAAGCTTGTAGATAAAGCGAAAAAGGTAATGATGATAAATTCGTCATTACCTTTTTTAGGCTTTGTATATTAAGAATGATGGTTTATTTAGGAACAATTTTTCCTGTTTTATCAATAAAAAAGATTTTTCCATCTTTTTTAACTTTTGCTAAACCTTCAGAAAAAGGAAAACTGATATCATATTGTAATGGAATGATTATTTTTCCTGTTTTATCAATAAAACCGAATTTTCTATCTTTTACAACAACTGCTAAACCTTCAGAAAAATGAAGACCCATATCATATTGTAAAGGAATGATGATTGTTCCTGTTTTATCAATGAATCCCCATTTATCATCTTTTATAACAATTGCTAAACCTTCAGAAAAAGGATAAACAACATCATATTTTACAGGAAGAATAACGATTCCTGTTTTATCAATCAAACCATATTTTCCATCTTTTTTAACTCTTGCTAAACCTTCAGAAAAAGCAGAAATATGTTCATATTCTACAAGAAGGAAGACTTTTCCTGTTTTATCAATCAAACCGTATTTTCCATCTTTTTTAACTCTTGCTAAACCTTCAGAAAAGGCAGAAATATCTTCATATTGTACAGGAAGGACGACTGTTCCTGTTTTATCAATAAAACCGTATTTATCATCTTTTACAACAATTGCTAAACCTTCATCTAAACACGCAACATAGTCATATCCGCTGACTTGTGGTTTTTCACACGCCCATAGTGTTTGGCTAAAAAATACACTTCCTACCAAACCAAGAACAAGGCATAATGTTTTAAGTTGGCTTTTCATTGGTTTATCTCCAAAATTGAGTAGATTGATTTAATATTAAGATTATCAAAGTCTTGCTATACATTCAATGATTTTGTAAATTAAAAAATATGCTGTCCATAAAAAAGGGTGCTGTTATCGCACCCTATCTATGTAAATCAAATGGTTATGGTAAAATACGGTTTAATTTTACCCAACAATTTGTACCATCGGCTTTGGCACATAATTCAAATTCGTGTGGGGTATTCCATTTAATATAATGTGAAGATTCTTCATTACTTTGGTCTTGACGAGAACCTGCACAATCTTCTTCGGTATTATCGTACAACATGGTTAAGTACATAATTGGCAATGATTCTTGATGATACGCTGGGTATTCATAGGTATAATTTGCTAAGACCCATTCTTTGCCACTATTGACCACAAGTTTTTCATTTTCTTGGAAATTGTAGTATTCCGTACATTGCATATTGGGTTGTTTTAATGCCCATAATCCAATCAAATTTGGACGAATTTGTAAGCCTAAAGGCGATGGGCTTGCAGGGGTTGCTGTTGCATTACTGGCATAGATGTTTGGGCTGGTGAATGCTAAAAGTGCAAGTCCAACACAACTCAAAGAAAGTAAACTTTTTTTCATCATCAATCCACATTTCTCAAATTAATTTCAATCGTTGTCTATTTTGCCTGAAGTTGGCAAAAAATACCAAATACTTTTTATAAAATTTGGTTAAAAAATGTTTGATAAAAGACAAATTCTCTTTTATTGTCAAATGAGTGATAAGGTTTATCTAAATTTTTAATTTAATGAAACGTGCTTTGTGTGTAAAATGCGTTTGCTTTCTAAACCACAATTCGTTAAAATAATTATTTGCCATTAGGCAAGCCTGTGTAATTGAAAAAATTCAGGAAATATCTATTTAATTCATTGATTTAACTTTAAAAAGTTAGTGTTTCGAGAAAGATTATGTCGTCAGTTGATTTTATCCAACAACACCAACCAACCATGTACACCGCCCGTGCATTATGGTATTTACATAACTTTTTTAATCAACAAAAATGGCCGACAGGATTCGCTTATGAAACGGAAATTCGTGCGTGTAATTTGGACTTTTCCATTGCCAGTTTACAACGTATTGATAGTTTAATTGATAAAATTCGTGGTAATCATACACCGAATGAAGCCTCTTTTTTAAGTCATGACCGTAACCAAAACTTTTTATTTTTCTTGGCATTTTATTGTGGCGAGTTAGTAGGGCGTGCTCGTCAGCAAGCACCTATTTGGTATAGTTACCCTGACTTTTTAGATACTTTCCCGCAAATGCAAGGGAAAATTCCACAAACTTTTTCTAATTATTTAATTGTACGCAGTTTAAAAAATGAGATTTATCCGAAAGATACGGTTTGGTTTCCTTTAACTGCTATTTATGAGCGTTTATTTAATCCTGAAAAAAATAAAAGTGTTTATGCAACCATTCGTACCTTGATTGGGGGCAATGTTGATGAAAATCATGTGTTTCCTGAATTAGCACCGATTTCATTACCTTTAAATATGTCCACGGAAATTGCCAAATTTCCAAAACAAGGCTTGGCATATGTGCAAATGGTACCGCCAAGCTGGTTAAAACAAGATGATTTATATCGTCAGTTTGATAGCTTAGCTAATTTATTTAGTAAAGGACGTGTAACTTTAGGGGCGATTGTACCTACACAAGCGGATATTCAAACGCAAAGTGTTGAGCATTTAGTGGTCGATGTGGTGTATGACCCGAAAGGTCGTACTGATATTGACACCTTACAAGAAGTGGCAAAAAATCTCGCTCAATTAGGCAATGCACCGATTACTGACCCACAAGATAAACTCTATAGTGAGCATTTAAAAGCACAACATACACGTCTATTTGGTTTTGATGTTTCTCGTGGCATTTCATCGACACCGTTAAAAGTCAGCAGTATGTTTGTATGGCGTCCACACTTACCTGATGGTCGTTTTGCAATCGGTTATTGTCCGATTTTAGTCGATGATTTTTTAGGAACAGTAACGGTTTTACCTGCCTATTTCTGGCGTGATACAGATTTATATAAGCGTTGGCGTAAAGTATCTGGTTCGACTTCAGAATCTTTAAGTTTAGCGTTTTATCAATATAGTAGCCATGTGCCTGATTTGTGGCAACGTGAATTTTCCAGTATTGTTCGCCCACGTTTAGATGAAATACCGAGTATTGGTCAATATATGACCGAAGAAATGGTATTAGTGCCAAAAAGTGAACGTGATGACCAATACATTCAGCGTTTCTATCAATATGTGGTCAGCAGTTCTGAAGCTGAACGTAATGAAGAAGAAGCGATTTTAACCTGTGCTCAACAACTATTAGAGCATGGTGATGTAAGTGGGTTTAGCGTGCCTGTGTTGAAAAAGGCTCGTATGCGTATCCACGATTTCTCATCAATTTTAAAAGAATTGGTTGACCCACAACTGAACCAAAAATTAGGCAAACAGCCACTCTTACAAGTGGATAAAGCCATTCACTATAAAAAATTAACCGCCGAGCAAATTAATCAACTGTTGGCAGTATTACAAAAAGGTGTGCAACAAGGTAATAGTAATGCCATGATGTACTTGGCTTATTTAAACCTTGTGGGCTTATTTGTGCCACAGTCGGTTGAGCAAGCAGATAACTATATTTTAGCGGCGATTAATACAGGCGATTGGCGAGCCTTAAGTTTTAAAGCAGAACGTTTAATTGCTGACCATGAAGACCCGCAACGTGTGATTGATGTTTTAGAACAGGGCATTGCTCGTGGACACCCAACCTTACATACTCGTTTAGCAAAATTTGCTTTAGATTTAAGTAAACAGCAAATGCAAATGACATCTGCACCTGTTGCCCATGCCACAATGGCTGAACCTGCTCAACCTGTCATGCAAACACAAACTCATACTCAGCCACACGCAACAACGGCACAAGAGCCTATGATTCGTTTGCCACAGTATGATGACCCACAAGCTGAACAACAAACCCATTCAGCACCTGCACCGTTGTTGGCTGAAGGTGAAAATTTAGATGAAGAAAAACGTATGCAATTATATGAAATGTTGCGTAGCGATAAAGATAAATGGAATGATGCAGTAAAAGTGAAAACCAAAATTGACTTTTCTGATAATAAAGTCCGTTTATTTGCCATTATTATCGGGATTTTATTGGTTGGTTTGGTTATTTTCCTATAACAACCATAAGATGATAAAAAGGAAGAGTTCGCTCTTCCTTTATTTTTGAGTGTCTTTTATGTTGTGTTTTAGTTATTGATAGTTTTATTCCATGGCAGTATCATCAATAAACGAGCCATACCACAAAATCCTGTTGCTCCTGCAAACATTAAACCTGCTCCCACAAAAGCAGAAAGGGCGTAAAATATAGGGCTAAACCATGTCCCTAAAATCACGCCAAATAGCACTAAACCGCCTGCAATTAGCTGGACTTGACGCATAATATCTAGGGCAATTTTACTGTTTTGTTGGATAGGTAATTTTGCTTTTTCCCATGCCAGCAAGCCCCCATCTAAGATATACATAGTTTGAACATTATTTGCACAAACTGTTTGTAATAAAGCAAAATTTTGTTGCGTTCTCATTCCTGATAAACATTGAAAAATCAACGTTTTGTTAGCATACTCACGGAAATCATATTGAGCAAGTTTATCAATGGGAATAGAGATAGCTTGCTCAATATGTTTGCGTGCAAATTCATCGTGTGAGCGAATGTCGATTAAAATTGCACCTTGTTGCAGTTGTTCATAAGCAGATTGTGCCGAAATGTACGGAATAGTCATTTTACTTGTCCGAAGTTGGACAAAATAACGTTTTTAAAACCTGCAATAACTGAATGACTTTCTCATCTTGAATATAGTAAAGCAAACTTTGCGATGCTCTGCGATAATTAATCAAGCCTTGTTCTCGCATTTTCGCTAAATGTTGTGAGAGAGCAGACTGGCTCAGTGTACTATGTTCTAAGATTTGACCAACACTTAACTCGCCATGTTCCATCAGTAAACATAAAACCGATAAACGATGTGGATTGCCAAGCATACGCAAAAAATCAGAAGCTTGCTGTGCCTGTTGTTCAAGTGCATTTTGCTCAAGTTCAACGTTATTTTGTGTGTTCATAGTTTAGATTTCTCTAATTTAGAATATTCTAATATAAAAGTCAAGTAAAAAAAACAAAGTGATGAATCCAACTTTGCTTTTTCCATTCTATACAGAGAATAGATGGTTAAACAAGATTTTTACATATAAAAAAAATTCATGTACTGGTAATTTTTTGTTATAATGACGTGTTTTATCCAATTATTTGCAAGAAAAATTATGCATTATCCAAAAGTTTATGATGTGATTGTGATTGGCGGTGGTCATGCTGGGACTGAAGCTGCATTGGCGGCTGCTCGTATGGGTCGTCAAACTTTACTTTTAACCCATAATATTGAAACCTTAGGTCAAATGAGCTGTAACCCTGCGATTGGGGGGATTGGTAAATCGCATTTAGTGCGTGAAATCGATGCCTTAGGCGGTGCAATGGCATTGGCTGCCGACAAGGGCGGAATTCAATTCCGTATCTTAAATTCACGCAAAGGGGCAGCGGTGCGAGCAACTCGTGCTCAAGCTGACCGTGTACGTTATAAAGCAGCGATTCGCCATACTTTAGAAAATCAGCAAAATTTAGATATTTTCCAACAACCTGCAGATGACTTAATTGTCGAAGGTGATACCGTAAAAGGCGTGGTTACGCAAATGGGCGTTCGCTTTGACTGTAAAACGGTTGTTTTAACGACTGGAACATTTTTAGGTGGTGTGATTCATATTGGCTTACAAAATGCGAGCGGTGGACGAGCAGGCGACCCACCATCGATTGCATTGGCACATCGTTTGCGTGAATTGAACTTACCTGTTGGACGTTTAAAAACCGGTACACCGCCACGCATTGACGCTCGCACCGTTGATTTTTCGGTGATGACACCACAACCAGGGGATTTTCCATCGCCAGTAATGTCCTTTATGGGTGATGTTTCTATGCACCCTGAACAAGTAAATTGTTATATCACCCATACCAATGAGAAAACGCATGAGATTATTCGTGGGGGCTTAGACCGCTCGCCAATGTACACAGGGGTGATTGAAGGGGTAGGCCCTCGCTATTGCCCATCGATTGAAGATAAAATCCATCGTTTTGCAGATAAAGAATCGCACCAAGTGTTTTTAGAACCTGAAGGCTTAGATACGCACGAACTTTATCCAAATGGAATTTCGACATCATTACCATTTGATGTGCAATTTAATCTTGTGCGTTCGATTCGTGGTATGGAAAATGCCCATATTTTACGCCCTGGTTATGCCATAGAATACGATTATTTTGACCCACAAGCCTTAAAATATACCTTAGAAACCAAAGCCATTAACAATTTATATTTTGCTGGACAAATTAACGGTACAACAGGATATGAAGAAGCAGGGGCTCAAGGGTTATTAGCTGGCTTAAACGCTGCTCGCCGTGCATGGGAGCAAGAGCAATGGACACCACAACGAGACCAAGCATATTTAGGCGTGTTAGTGGATGATTTAATCACCTTAGGCACTAAAGAGCCATATCGTATGTTTACATCTCGTGCAGAATATCGTTTGATGTTGCGTGAAGATAATGCCGACCAACGTTTAACGCCATTAGGTCGTGAAATGGGCTTGGTTGATGATGTACGTTGGCAAGCCTATTGCGAAAAAATGGAAGCGATTGAAACTGAAACCGCACGTTTACAACACTTATGGGCTGCTCCAAATAATCCAATGGGGAAAAAATTTGTTGAGATGACAGGAGCGGATTTAAGCAAAGAGTGTAGTGCGATTGATTTGCTTAAACGTCCAAACATCAACTTTAGCCAAATTGCAGAATTAACAGACTCGCAAGTATCGGCACAGGTTGGCGACCAAATTGAGATTGCAGTGAAATATGAAGGCTATATCAACCGTCAGCATGATGATGTAGCACAATTAAAACGCTTGCAAGAAACAAAAATCCCTACCGATTTTGATTATGATGCGGTTTCTGGGCTTTCTCGTGAAATTACCCAAAAACTTAAAACCATTCGTCCAGATACATTGGCACAGGCAAGCCGTATTTCAGGGGTAACGCCTGCGGCGGTGCAATTAGTGATGATTAGCATTCGTAAACAAGCGAAAAAATAAACTCAACAAGGCAGAATATAAGCAATTTAAATTCTGCCTTTATTTTTTTTAAATGATATTGAATGATTTACAAAACATTTGATAAAACTTTCTCTTGATGATATTGTCAAGAAATAACTACACCGAATCATAAAAAATAATAGAGTTTATCTTTTCTTTTTCTATTTTTGGGGCATAATAGCCCTAAGTTAAAGATTTAAATGTGAGATAAACATGAGTGTATATGAACGTATTTTCCATGCGATTTTATTTGAAGTACTTGCTGTGATTTTAACGGTGATTGGTTTTTCGCTTTTTACCAGCCATAATACAGGGGCATTAACAGGCGTTGTGATTTTAATTTCATTGATTGCGATGGTATGGAATTTTATTTTTAATTGGGTTTTTGATAAATTTTTTACGGCAAGTCGTGAAACACGAAATTTTAAAATTCGTTTAATTCATACGCTTTTATTTGAAGGCGGATTATTATGTATGACTTTACCTTTAGTTGCTTATATTTTAAAAATTAGTTTATGGCAGGCTTTTATTTTAGATGTAGCGATGACTTTATTTATTATTGTTTATACCTTGATTTTTAACTGGATTTATGACCATGTGCGTTTAAGATTTATTAAAACACCTGCTTAAAATATCCTAAATTAATCCCTTAAAATAAATAACTTTAAGGGATTTTTTGATTTATTATTAACGATTAATCAAACTCGAAAAATCATAAGTGGTTCTATCCACTAAATCAACACCGCATTCTAATTGACTAATCCAATCTAAAAATTGGTTAATCATCTCTTTTCCAACAAAAGCTCGCCCATGTTGTGGCACGATTTGTTCCACATCTAATTGACGCACACCGTCTGCCCATAAACGTGTTACTTTTTTACTGACCATATAACGGCGATGGAATCCAAGCATGGTTGGAATATGTGCTTCAAAATCTTCAACA
>JBHACK010000129.1:0-3028 GCA_041854545.1 Acinetobacter sp.
GAAATGGCAATTAATCCGCCTAAGCCTGCACATTGCAACGCCACATGATAAGCGACAGCACCGCCTTGCGAAAAAACCAACAATGAGAATATTTTCTAAAGCAATGCCTTGAGCGAGTTGTTCATCAATAATGGTTTGAATTCGTTGAGCCGAATGTTGTAAATCATCAAGATTAATTTTACGATGCACATCGCCCATTTCTAAAATATCATACCAAGATGGCATAATATAACCGCCATTGACCGTTACCGCTTGTTGTGGAGCATGGGGAAAAATAAATTTGACTGCAAATGGTAAATTTAATTCAGGTACAATCGGCACAAAATTATGCCCATCTGCACCAATCCCATGTAGCCAAATAATGACTTTGTCAATGCGTTCTTGAGTGATATTGTGTGGGTTGTGGTAAACAATAACAGAATTTTGCATGAGAATTCCTTCAATAAAAAAGCTGTATTTAAAAGTATTCTAAATACAGCTTTTTGTTTTGCAAATAGAGAATTAAACCGCAGCTGCAACCACTTGTTCAGTACTTAATGCACCACGAATAATCAAACGGTTAATTGATGCAATAATCGCTTCAATCGATGCGGTTACGATATTATCATGAATTCCTACACCAAAACCACTAATAGGTTGTTCACCATTGACTTGTAACTCTAAAATCGCTAAGGCTTTGGCACTTGCACCACCTACACCCATTGATTTTTCTTCATAATTTAACACATCAATCGGTAATTGTAAGGCATTTAAAACCGCAGAAATAGGGCCATTGCCTTCACCTTCTAAGGTGTGGACTTGGTCGCCAATGGTAACATCAATGCTAATATGTTGTTTACCACTATTATCCGTTAAACGATAATTTTGCACTTTATAATGGTTTTGTCCAGTATAAACATAGCTTTCAGTAAATAACTGCCAAATTTGTTCAGCTGATACTTCAGTTTCGTGGGTATCTGTCCATTTTTGAACCACTTGGCTAAATTCAATTTGCATACGACGTGGTAAATGAACCCCATAATTGGCTTCTAATAAATAAGCAATACCGCCCTTACCAGACTGACTATTGACACGAATCACCGCATCATAATTACGTCCTAAATCTTTCGGGTCGATTGGCAAATATGGCATATCCCAAACTTGCTCATTCTTTTGGAATTCAAAGCCTTTTTTAATCGCATCTTGGTGAGAACCAGAGAATGCGGTAAACACTAAATCCCCTGCATAAGGGTGGCGTGGGTGAACAGGTAAACCTGTACATTCTTCAACAATGGCAATGATTTCATTGATATTTGAAAAATCTAAGTTTGGTGCAACGCCCTGCGAATACATATTTAATGCCATTGCCGCAACATCGGTATTGCCTGTACGTTCGCCATTACCAAAGACACACCCTTCAACACGGTCAGCCCCTGCCATCAATGCCAATTCAGATGCAGCAATACCGCAACCACGGTCATTATGACAATGAACAGAAATAATTACCCCATCACGGCGTGCTAAGTTACGGTGCATCCATTCAACTTGGTCAGCGTAAACATTTGGCGTTGAAACTTCAACCGTAGCAGGCAAGTTTAAAATAACTTTATTATCAGGGCGAGCGTCCCACACTTCCGTAACCGCATCGCATACTGCTTTAGCCACTTCTAATTCTGTTGCAGAGAAACACTCTGGGCTATATTGGAAAATCCAGTTGGTTTGTGGATATTTTTCAGCATATTGTTTGACTAATTTTGCACCGCTGACCGCTAAGGCTTTTCCGCCTTCAACATCAATATTTAATACTTTTTTACGGAAGGTTGGTGCATTAGAATTATAAATGTGAACAATGGCATTTTTTGCCCCTTCCAACGCTTCAAAAGTACGTTGAATTAAATGTTCACGGGCTTGTACCAACACTTCAAGATAGACATCATCAGGTACATGACCTTCTTCAATCAATTTGCGTGTAAAATCAAAATCAATTTGTGATGCTGATGGGAAACCAATTTCAATATGTTTAAAGCCCACTTTGACTAACATATGAAACATTTTCATTTTTTGTTCCATATTCATTGGCTCAAAAATCGCTTGGTTACCATCACGCAAATCGGTACTCATCCAAATAGGGGCTTGGGTGATTTCATTGTTTGGCCATTGACGGTCAGGCAAATTGACACGTTCATACATACGGCGATATTTTTGGCTAGGGTCTTGCAACATCATGATAAAAAATCCTTAAAAATAACGTACTATACGAGCGAACAGCAGTATAGAAGACAATTTAATGTGAATAAAAAAATAAATAGAGTAGAAAAATACGAGAAAAAATTAGAATCTGTGCCCAAGGCACAGCAGTCGAAGCATACTAAAATGAATGCTTGAAAGAGAAGTGTCGAAAAAATAAGTAAACATATTCATGTTTTTGACTATAATCGAAACAGGAAGACTCTGTCAAGCAAAAAATGCCGAAAAAATCGGCTAATCTTCATCTTGACTGCGGTCTCGCCCAAAGACAAACATATAAACAATGGTTGAAAATAAGACAAAGCCCCCTGCTAAACTACTGACACAAAAAATCAACACACGTTGATATTTGGTAAAATCCATGTTTGGGTCTTCTAACAGATAATAACGTACAAAAAACCATTGTACGATGGCGGTAATAATAATGACCAAGCCACGACGGCGAACTTCAGGACGCATTGCCATAAGGAAACACCTTAGATAAAATGATGGTTTATTGTAATCGGTTATGGGTAAAAACTCAATGTAGAATCATGAAAATGATTCTTATTTCCTTAAATGATTATGTTTGTAATGAAATAAAAGTTAGATGGGCAGAAAATTTAGCATTGTTGAACATATCAAAATCTTGTATGCTTATTTTAGAGTTGAGATTTAAAAGAAGAAGAGATGAACATTTTACTAATTAATGGCTGGGGCGGTTTAATTCAAGCCTTACAGCCTTTAAAAACGGCATTACAGCACTTTGGGCATAATGTTGATATTATCGATTATGTTGATGTACAAAATCCGCATATACTCA
>JBHACK010000130.1:0-23800 GCA_041854545.1 Acinetobacter sp.
AAAACGTCTTTTAAACTACTTTTAAATCGCCTTTAACCGATTTTCAATGCAGTTTTAAACTTTTCAGGGTCTCGGCTCATCATTACTACCAAGTTTTCTTGACCCTGTGATGAATTAAGCGTATCCAAAATACGACTAGGGTCATCGACTAAATAAAAGTTTTGATTAGCATTAAAACTGGTTGATTGAGCAATTTTTTCGCTTGGGCTGACCAATTTTGGTGCTTGAACCTGCGGAGTAGTGATGTTTGGTACAGCACCAACTAATCCGCCACTTGAATAACCCTGCAAGCCCTTTATAGCATTCATGCCATAGCGGTTAAAATTCGCTAAAAATTCTTTAGCACCGACTTGATTGGTCATTTCTTTACGAATGACAAACTCATCACGATGAACAATGCCTGCAGGTTCGTATTTACCGCCTGCACCTGTATATCCACCACTAGAGTAGCCTTTACCGCCAAACGCTGAACCGATAACACCTGCGATTGCACCGCCCCAGCCACCGCCACCTGTTTTTCCTGCTGTTGAAATTGCATTAAAAATCATCTGCTTTAAAATCATTTGAGCAATTTCACGAAAGAAAGTAGATGCAAATTCTCTAAATGCTTCTTCAGCAGATTTTGTACCATCAGCAAATGCGAAAAATGCGTCTGTCAGTCCATTGGTGATACGGTCATTGAGTTGCTCTGCTGTTGGTAAAAACTGTTGAAAGTTCGCTTGTGCTTGTGTTAAGCCTGCAATAAACAAATTCAGCTTTTCAACACTAAACGCATCATTTAACTGATATGCTAATTGTTGAGCATCATACGCTAAATCTTTTAACTTTGGATTAATGTCTTCATCAATCGCTGTTTTTTGTGTATGAAACTCGTGAGCGGTCATGTTTGAGCTGTCATAACGCTGTTGCAAAATGTCTAAACGTTGTTGCTTTTCAGCTTGTAGTTTATCCAACTCACTCATGGCATTGTCATATTCAGCCTTGAGTTTCTCTTTATCAATAATGACACGGATTTTATATTCTGCATCATCTAAATCTTTCTGTTGTTGTGGGTCAATCGCTAATTCTCGCAATGTTTTGATGTCATTGAGCAAGTCATCATATTTATGCTCAATTTGATAGAGATTATTTCCATGCTCAGTTTTTGTACTTTGCATAAAATCTTGTTCAAGCGTTTTTACGTTGTCTAATGCTCGTTGCAAGATTTCAGGACGTTTAGTCAGTTTATCTTGATATTCTTGCTCAGCTTGTTTAAGTAGCTGAGTTTGAGTTTGTTCGTCAAATCCTGCAGACTTGATTTCTGACACCTTTTTATCATAATCCGTTTTGAGTTTGATGGGTTCACTAGCAAACTGATAGAGCAATTCTTCACGTTTTTCAGCTAATTTTTTGGCTTCTTCTTCAGCTTGTTTTTTTAATTCTTGTTGTGCTTGAATAAATTGCAAATGCTGTTTACCAGATGATGTATCCTGTTCTTCTAAGTCTGCATTACCAAACCACGCTGACCATCTTGCAATTTTTGGCACATATTCCGCAACTTCTTTATTTCGTGCTTTGTCACTACCAACTTTACCAGTTTTATTAAATTGCTCTGTACCTGCCACGCCTGCATTATGCGAGCGTAGGGCATCTTCCCAATTTCCAAAGTGCTTATATGCTTGAGCAAGCGATTTAATGGTCGCTGTGCCTGACTTAATCAAGTCGTAACTGTCTTGCTCCGTTAATTTCCATTGCTTTCTAAAAATACTGGTCGTTTGAAAGTAGCCCAATGCGTTTTTATGACTTCTAGCGTATTGGTCGCCCTTAGATTCTTGCATCATAAGAGCCTCTAAGTATTCAACAGGTACACCGTGTTGCTGAGCAATATTGTTTAATTCAGAACCACGCACAAGTCCCTGTACTTTTTGCATTGCTTTCAGTTCAGCAGGTGTATAAATATATTTCGGTTTTTCTTTTGCTGAACTGTTGCTGTTAGATGATGAGCCTTTACCTGAACTTGCACCAGTCTGTACTTTTTGTTGCATTGATGGGTCTTGGTGCAACAATTTCATCACTAAACCATCTTCAAAAGTGATGGTACTCACATAGCCACCGCCCTTCTGGTCATACCATTTCTTAATGTCTTTGATAGGGACGGTTGTGGTAACAGGCGTCAGCTTAGGAATCGCAAAATCTAGCCCACGATGAAACTTAGATGCTTTAGGGTCTTTTAAATTGCGATGACCATAGCCTGAAGTCATCGGATAATCTGTGAGCCGTTTTCCATTCGCACGAAAGCGGTCTAGGTCAGCAGTTGTCGGTTTTGTACCATCACCACGGCGAATGTCTAAATGAGTATCGCCAATGCCAGTATCACCCACGATTCCAACCACTCGTGGGGCAGTACTTTTTGACTTATTGTCTGATTTCTTTTCTGATTTTTTCTCTTTTTCTTTCTCTTTTTCAATCAGCTTTTCTTGCTGTTTAAGCAAGTCATGCTTAGTTTTTGTTAAATCAATATCTTGTTTAGTTAAATCGCTATCTTTGATACGACGTTGTTTTGCCAATTCTTTGGCTAAGTCAGGGTCATAGCCGTATTTCTGAATCAACTCATTAGCCATCGATAACTCAAACAGTTCATCTTGTGATTGTTTCATTAAATCTTGATATTCACGAGATAAACTTACGATTTTATTTTTAGTATCTTCTGCCTGCGTACCAATTTTGCCAATGCCGTTTGCAAGCCCATCACTAGCCGATGTCGCAAGATTTGCTTTACCCTGGTATGTAGCAAGCACATTATTGGCTTCGTCCATTTTGCTTTTGGCTGTTGTGGTTGCTCCTGCCTGTTGGTCGATTTTTGTCTTTAATTCTTGGCTCACGCTTGATAATTTATTAATGCCGTTCGCATATTCTTCAGCAGAAATACGCCCTGTTGCGTATGCTTGAGCCAATTCGTGAGCTTGTTTTCTATCATTATCACTAATTTCGCTATGTTTCATCACAACACGAGATAAGCCTGCAAGTGCAAGATATTGCTTATGATATGATTCAGTCAATTCATCAACTTTGGCGATTTGTTCACGCTCTTTCATTCGCTGTTGAGATTGCGATAACGCATCATATTCTTTCTTTAATTCACCAACTGTCTTTTTCTGCTCGCCTAAGCTATCTGATACTTGGTCAGATGATTTTCGCATCAGCAAAAAGCCTGCGATGGTACTTGCAATCGCCACACCAAGCCCAATTAAACCACCGCTTGCAGTCAATAAACGTGATGCCAACGCTAAAGCATTGAGTCGAGTAGCCGTTAATAATGATACTTCACCCAAACGAGCCTGAGCCACCGCAGTCGCCATTGTTGTAGCTTGCACTTTAATCATCTCAACAGTTGTCAAAATAAAAGATGATGCCATGCGTCCTGCAAACACACTCGCCACAATAATGCCTGCCTTTGCTAACGTATCAAAATGTTGCGACACAAACTGAATGGCAGGAATCATATTAACGATAATACGATTGCCCACGCCCTGCATTTCTTGCTGAAAACTTGAAATCGCAGATTTAGCTTTGATGGCTTCTTCTACCGTGCTTTGACTTAAAATCGCTCCTGCTTGTTTTGCCTGTTCACCGTATTTTTTAAAGCCTTCGCCCCCTTGATTGAGTAGGGGCAAAAGTGCAGATGCTTCATCAGCGATAGATTCCATATAGAAAATCATCTCGTTTTCGCTGACATTTGCTTTACGCAAACTATCGACATATAGCTGTAATGCGTCTGCACCGCTTAAATGGCGAAACTGTTCAGCAGTAACGCCTACTTTTGGAGCAATGACTTCAAAAAAGTCTTGTAACTCACCGCCACCAGTTACTAAAAAATCACCGACCTTGTCTCGTGTATCTTTAAAAATATCGGACAATTTGTCCATTTCAATGCCAACAGATTTAGCACCTGACGCATAATACTGAAACTGCTCAACATTCATTCCTGAAATCGTTGAAAGATTTTTCAACTGTGATGACTTTTCTAAAGCGTTCATCGTCGCTGTCATCAATCCGCCTGAAAGTCCAATCAACGCTACAAAATGTGGTGTTAGCGAACGTAACGAATCTTCCATACGTTGATTAATGTCGATATTTTGCCGTGTACTGCGAGCAGTATCGTCCATTGCATCGCCAAGTCGTTCAGTTTGTCGAATGCTACTATCTAGGTCTAAACTATCTGAAACATCATCTAAAGCACGAGCCTGTTCTCGCACCGCTTGGGTCGTTTGAGTCGTGGCACGTTGGCTTTGTTGTTGTGCTTGTTGTGTTGCTTGTCCTGTTTGCTCAATTTCATCAACAAGCGTATTTAGCTGTCGCATTGCTTGAGCAACATCAGCACGAACTCGTAACGCTAATTCTAAGTTATTGTTTGACATCTTTTTCTCCAACTATTTTTTAAATAGCAAAGGGGCGTATTGCCCCCTATAAATTTCTTAGTTGCTTTAAATATTGAGCAGTTTCTTTACCACCGCCAAAACCCAAGTTTACTGCTTCAATTTGGTCAGCTTTTTGGTTGTTGTGTTGTCGCATAATCGACTGATAAAACAACTCGATTTGACGTTGTGTATAATTTTTTAACTCACTCAAATGATGACCATGACTGATTAAACATTGAATCACGTCTGCCCATCTGACTTCGCCGTGTCTGCTTTTTTTCGCATGATTCGCACCATGCTTTTGATAAAAAAATGCTTGTTTACCTGCCACCAAGTGAGCATAAGTGCTTCCATCTCACTTGCTGAAACCTTGCTTAAAAAGTCAGATGATTGCCCAATGCTGGCTAATATCAAGCCCTGAACATCAGCAAATTCATCTTCAAAAAACATCAATACATCATCGACTAAGACATCATCTTGATTGCTCATTAACGCTGTGAATTTTTCAATAAATGCTGAATATTGCTGTCGAAGTTGTAACCATTGCACAAACGGATACTCATTGACTGTGATATTTTGCCCTTGAATAAATACTGTCTGATTTGGAAACAGTACGCTTAAATCGTGTACTGCTTGCTGACTTTCAGCTTGTGAATTTTCTTCACGTTCTAATTGTGCTAATTGTTCTGCTGTTGCGTTTTGTGCCATCTTTTATCTCGCTTGATTTAACAAAAGCGACAATTTGTCGCTTTTGCTGATAGTGAAAAGCGAAAACGTTTTCGCTTTTAAATACGAATTCGAGTTCGCATTTAGTCTAATTGCTCAATACGTCCATAGCCCCCTAAATCAGGGTCAAGCTGATTGACAGTATCAACTAGACATTTACCAGATAGAGTAATTTCGCCTAGACTTTCATCAATTAAGCCCAAGTTAGACAATGGTTGAAACTCAACTTTATATAAGTGAATACGTTCACGACTGCCATCAACTGTATTGATAGCGTCCATTAGCAAGTAAACAGGCTTAGATTTTTGCGTTAAAATCGATAAGTTTTTACTACCGCCATAGCTGTAGTTAGCCTTTAACGGTTGTTGGAATGACGCTAAATCTAAAATCTCAATCATACCGCCCTTTTCTGAACGAATACGATAATGTTGATTTTCGGTTAAAGCCTGACCTGTGCTATCAGTAATCCGTAAATCAGAAATTGCACCATGATTTAACGCAACCATACGACCGACCGAAGTTTCAGGGAACACTTCATCAGACACCGTACTACCTTCTACCGTCTTTAACTTGCCATGTAGTCCCATTGCAAGGTTTACCGCATCAGCATAACGAAGATTTAGCTCAATAGAGATTTCTAAGCCTGTACGAAGTACAACTGACGTACCACGTTGTCCAGTATAATTCTCTTTTCGAGTTTCTTGGTCTTCTGAGATTGAGATAGAAACTGTGCCTGTATCGCCAACCCAACGTGCATCGCCACGTTTGCCATCGCCCAAAGTCTCTGCGATATAAATCGCACCTTGTCGGCTAAAATCTTTACGCATTTTCCTGCTCCTGTGTTACTGATTTTTCAGTTTTGCTTTTTGTTTCTTTAATATGTTCAGCTACGCCATGCTCGACTAACCAGTGAGCCGTTTCTGACGCAACTTCTAAAATATCACCTGCAAGATATAACTTACCTGCATGGCAATGTGTTTTTAATAACTTAACTTTCATTTAAATCTCCCAAAGTTCGACAGCTGTTTTTACACCATACTGCCAAATGCCTTGCTTTTCGCTAATAAAACTTTCAGCCACAAAATACACTTGCGTTAAACAATGTGCAGGACGTAACTTTTTTAACGCATCTCGCACTTGGTCAAGTCGCTCGGTTGTACCATTTGCCCCTTTTAGTGAACGCAACACAAGGGTAAGCTGGATATTGACACGGCGACGTTGCGGTCTATCAACAAGCGGAGCATTTTGATAGTTACCGCCTGACAAGTCAGGAGCAATAAAATCGCTACCGATATATTGCACTAGGATTTCTCCAACAGGGTGCTTGAGTGCATAACTGCTTGGACTATCAGGCATTTCACTAATCGCTAAATCTGTGATTTGCTCTTTGAGCCGTGCCACAAAATCATCAATAATCGCTTGAGTTTTAGACATTTGACTATCTACCTGTTAAATCTACGCTCAGGCACTCGTACACGCCAAACATTGTTGGGTTGTGGCTTTTGTGTAGATTGAATACCTAGGCTTAAATCACCTTTTTGAATTTTGTCCAAATCTTCATTGGCAGTTTTGTAGGCTCGTACGACCGCATCAGGCAATTCACCACCGTCTGGGCGACGTAAGTACAGAGCATAACGCACCAAGTCCAACGCAATGGCTTTAAGCAAATCAGATTTTTGCTCAAATGGCAGGGTATAACGTCCACGCAAATAAGCATTAATACGCTCACTAACATCAACAATGATTTCTTTGATGATATTGTCATTTACGCTTTGCTTGCTTGGGTCGTCTTGGGTCAAGGCAATTAATGTTTCTTGCGGTATTAATTTCTTGACTTGTGCTACTGTACAATACATCACACCACCTAAATAGTTACTTCAATCAAAGCATCAGGTTGCGTACAAAGCATTAACGGATTTGATTGTGATTCCACGTTCCATCCTTTCCCCATATCTCGAGGCTCAGCTTTGGCGTAAATTTCTTTACCCAATGTGCCGACCGTTTCGTTATAGTTAGCAGGTGCATAAACTGTTTTAAACAAATCTTCAACAACAGGTACTAAACGACCAACACCTTCTTTGATATAACGCACGATTTTGCCTGTTATAGTCATGATTTCCACTTCATATTCAATCCATGTTACACCCCCAAATTCAAAACCTTCACGGTTGTCGCCACCGATTTTGTCTGATGCTTCTGCATAATTTGCATATGCTTTTTGCACATTTGGATGAGCTGTCAATTTGTCAAATAACTCACTTGAGCAGTAACATTTCCACCCTTTAACAATTGCACCGCCTAATTTCTTTTGCGACGCTCGTTTCATTTTGATGATATTGCCACGCACATCAGCATTAGGATTATCTAAATCTAATGACATACTGATTTGTTTCACGCCAAATTCTTTATACAAGTCATAAATTACACTTGTGCCATCGGCATCTAAAATCAGCCCACTAATTGCACCCACTCGGTGATATTCTTTTGTTGCTTCAATATCATTTTTAAGATATTGCAATTTATTGTTGATGACTTTTGACTGTTCTTCAATTTCGGTACTTTCACCAAACGTTGCAATCTGCAAATCATCTGGGTGCAACACGTCCTTTTTTGGCAAGTGTGGAATTTCAAATACACGGCGAGTACGTTTTTTGCCGTCAATCGACTTTGGCTCATCACGACGGTTAGTGTTTTCAACTAACACCAAACGACCATTGATTGATTCAACCACAACATATAAATTCTTTGTATATTCTGTTTTAAATAAACCAGAATCGCCTAAAATTGTGCTTGGTACAGGCAAAGTGTTGATTGCTTTCGTTAATGTTGCAACGGTAAATAAATCTGCTAAGTTCATAAAAAATTCCTATTAAAAAAAATTAACCAAGTGCTGAATAAGCGTCAGATGGCAGTGGGTCAGGTTCGCCAGATGGGTGCGAATAAGGCTCAGACGGTGCGACAGGCTCTGCAAAAACAGCTTCCATAAACAACCCACCTTCAACCACAATACCTAGATTTCCTAAGCTTTGACGAATGTATTTTTGGTTTGTTTCAGACATACCATCAGGAAAAACCAGTCCTGACGGCTTAATCACAGCACCACGAACAATCGCTAAAACTTTTTGTGGTTGGTCAGATGCCGTTACATTTTCAGCAAGAATGGCATTTGCACTCATATCTTGTGTGGTTGCAGGCTTAAACTGCCCACCTTCAGCCAACAATAACAATGTGCCGATTTCTAAATCCGTACTTGTCGGAGCAAGCGTAAGCGTTTGTGTTGTCCAGCCTTTTGCTACTTCAGTAACAAGTAGGTCAGACAGGTTTTTTGGTTGTGAGAAACTTTTAGACATATTTCACCTATTTTCGTTTTTCAGCGTCCGCAATAAGCGGATTAATATTGGTTTTTTCTTGACGATTTTTCTTGTCAAATTCAGCAAAGCTGGCATTTTGTGGTAATTCAGAAAGCAACTTTTTAAGAGCGTCAGTAAATGATTGTTCACCACCTTCGCTAAAACTTGCTGTATGTGCCGTGCCTGCTGTCATAACTTCAACTACCTGCGTTTTTAACTTGGGAGGTAATTGCCCAGACTTAACCAGTTGTTCGGCAAAGTCTTGAATTTCGCTTGCTTGTTGAGCCTTTTTCTCGTCAGCAATTTTCTTTTGCAAGTCTGCAAGCTGTTGCTCAAGTGCTTTTTCACGTTCCGACTTTTCAGCATCTTTAGCGTTGTTTTTTTGTGCATTAAGCCGTGATAGAACGCTGTCCAACTGTGATGGGTCATCTTTGATGTACTTCTGTAAAAATGATAAAGCGGTAGCAAAATCAATCTTGCTTGATTTATCATCACTTGTTTTATTGTCAAAAGTTTCGCTAAAAGATGCAGTCCCATTTTCATTCTCTGCAAATTGTACTGAGCCTAAGCCTTTAATACCTTGTACTTGTCCACCCAAAAAACCCAAATGGCGTAAATAAAGTGAGCCTTTAACTGGGTTTTGTGGTGAATCAGGGAGATAAAAACTTGCTGATACTTTGTTATAACGACCTGCATTAACACTTTCAGCAAAGGACGCATCTACCTGCTTGACATACGCCCAAAGCGTATTGTCTTTATCAAGTTCCAATTTATCCACCCAACCATAGGCAGGGTCATCGTGCTTAGGGTGTCCTAAAACTAATGGAGCTTGGTGCAAATTTTCCGAATAACTGGCAACACAGGCTTGCAACATTTCAGGCGTATAATCAATCGTATCGCCTTCCATACTTGTGTGTTTACCTGCTTTGAAGATTTTGATTTTATTCATGCAATACTCATTACATTTAAAATGATAGGCACAGTATGCTGAAGAAAATAGCGAACGTCTTTTAAACTAATTTAAAAAAAATCAGGGGGAAAATATAGAAAGATGAAATGACAGGGCGATGTTATAAAAGAAAGTAGATTTATAAATCTTTATAAAGCATTTTTTAGCCCTAAAATGGGAAAAGTGGGACAATGATAGCCCCACGATTTAAAATTAGCGAAATTAACGCAAAATATGCTCTTTGACAATTTCTGTGATTTCTTGTTCGTCAGCAAGTGATAAACCTAAAAATGGGCGAGCAGGAATATCACCCCATAAATGTGGAAAATCTGATTTTTTACCGCCATAGTGTTGCATAGGGGCATAAATCATATTTGAACCAACAAATACTTCACCATTGCCCAGCTGGTAGTGAATGCTATCTTGAAGTGTGCCACCTGTTTGACCAACACCTATTAGCGGTTTTTTACTATTAAAGCGTTTTTGTCCACGTTTGTTTACTGTACCATCTTTTCTAAAATGGCGGTCTTCTAGTGTATTCCACAATGTAACTAAGCTATTTTCTTGCCATTTCTTGCCGTCAGGAGCAGTAGAAGTGCGAAAGCGGTCTTGTGTTGTCGCCGTGAGATATTCACCAATGCTTTTTAACATCACATCAGATTTTAAGTTTTGGTCAACATTATTTAAAACATTGACCACGATTTCATGTTGTAAATTAAATTCGAGTAGCATGACTTGACCTTTAAGTTAAATGTGGTATAGTGAAAATATACCTAGCTGAAGTGGGTTGAATTCTACCGCACCCCTGTGGCAGTTGAACTGTCTGGCAAGTAGTACTTCTTAGGAAGTAAAGGATTGGGTAGTGTCCTTCTAGGTATATTATTTCAATTCATCTTCGTTGCGTTCAAACAACACCATCCCTTTGCTTTTTAGCTTTTCCACTTTGCTATTATCTAAACGATAGGATTTAAGATAAACTTGAGAATTATCTCCAGTTTGATGAATAATAGCTAAAAAGCGTTTGCCGTCAGGGTTTAGTCCTTCAATCCAAGTCGTTTGCTGACGATATTTACCTGCATTTTTGTCATATTCACGCACCACCAAAACAGCCCTATCTAATAAAGTTTGAACATAATAGTAGCTTGTAGGTTCAAAGCCTGTATTACCATCTCTACTAATCGCTTGTTTTAGAGCATCATTTTCGCTAAAAACAATCACCTGTGTAGCAACACCAAGCATTTCCTTTTGTTCAGGGCTTAGTACAGCAACTGGAAAAGATTCTCGTTCATCAAGTTTACGAAAACCATCAATCCGTTGCTGTTTTTGTAATTTATCATAATCAGGTGTATTTTCTTTATACTCTTTGAGTTGTTGCTCAATACGCTCAAGCCATCTTAAAAACACCCCATCACGCATATTGTCTGCCACAAAAGACTTGGCAACTTGATGTGGATATTTATCTAAATCAGGAAACCATGTCGCCCCTGTTACGGTCGTAAAGTCATCTCGTGGGTCAGCGGTGATGTAGTCTTTTGGCAAATCATCAGGCTTAGTTTTGCCCATTGCTTTTAACTGACGTTCGTTGATGGCTTCAACAGTACAGCGACAACCGTAACCATTGGGCGGATAGTTTCTCCGCCAAAAAGGACTATCTGCTGGTAATACCAAGTCGTCCCAATGTTTGTGCTGTATGCGTGGGTTTTCAACGGTATTGTGTTTATACCGCCAATACGGTCGCTCTTTGAGTACATCAGGGTCGGTCATCTGTTGATAACGCCCCGCCATATGTGAAGTTCTTAAATTCGTCTGATAAATAATCTTGGCTCGCCACGCTTTATAGCCTTTGCTTTCGTCATTCAGCCAACCTTTTTTTGCTAAGATTTCATCAAAATTGGACTGGAACTCATGAAACGCTTGACCTTGTTCAACTGCCTGTTTAACTGCGTTGTGTAGGTCAGCAAGTAAATCAGCTTTCATCGCTCCTGCAACCACAAACGCACGGTCATGCTGTTCTGATGAGAGTTCATCATAACGAGCCGTTGGCAAGCGGACTTTTTGCTTTAAAAAGTCTATCTGCTCTTGAAAGGGTAAACGTTGTCCAGTTACTTTAGCCATATTAAATCTCGCTACGCCCCTGTAAATTAGCTAACATCATCGCAATTTCCATCATTTGTACTAATTCTGAACTGTTTAAATCATCAAATTCAGTCATGATTTTGTCTTGTAATTCATCAAATGATGTTGTTTTTGCGACAATATTTTTTAGACGATTGACCATGTCATCAAGAAATGGCTGAGCATGAGTTTCTAATTCTTCAGTCGTTTTTTGTACAAAATCTTTTTTCTGCTCAAACTCAGCAAATGACTGGGCTTGTGGTAAAGATGTTTCTTGTTCAATATCGCCATCTTGTAAACCGTACTCACGCTTAAAATACTGGGACGTAAAGCGAACGCCTGCTTGTGTTAGCGTTGAATCACGCTGTGCTTGTTCAAGCCCACCGTTTGAATCTTCAAAAAATTCAAAGCGTGGAGCAATACCGCCCCAGTTATAATCGACAATCCAATTAATCAGAATTTGTAATTGTTCAGCGACAATCTCACAATCTGCTAAAGCGATTTCAAACGCAACTTCAGCCCCTGCCTGTGAGCTTGCTCGTGTGCTGTCGCTTTCTGTACTTTGGTTCTGCCCTAGTAGTGCAATGTTTACTTCGCTACGGCAAAACATTAAGAAACGTTCATACGCATCACTTGATGAAGATTTACCACCTGCTTCTATGATGTCAATCGTTGAATTATCAGGGATTACAGCAACGGCATCTTGAACCATTGCTGAAAGATTGTCTAAAAGTTGTTCTTGCTGTTCAATATCATAGTTACGACCGTATTTGCCAATCACCCACGGCGAGCCATACTTTTCAGTAAACCGTACCCAAAAATCAAGCCCACCTTGTTTAAACGTGGTTGCCCAAAACACGCTAGATGCGTCAGGTTCACCATACGGATTTTCATAGGTTGCGTCCTGCGTTGGTACAAGATATTTACGCTCAGGAATAAGTAAGCCATCTTGTCCAGAGTCCTTATCTCTAAAGCGTAGGCGGTTTTCAGAGTCGAAAAAATACCAGTCTGGGGGCATTGCCTGTATATCAACTGGTAGCCACGCCCCATCTTGGTATGCCCATGTAATTTCACACGGCTGATAGCCAAAAAAGCTAGCATCTGCCATCGCCCCAATAATTCTCGACAATGGCAAATTATTAAAAATTTGTTGAATGCGTTCTGTAATCTCAGGTGTTGATTGATGTTGTACAATCCGCCATGCCTTAGATTTAACGGCACTTTTTCGTCTGCGTAAACAGCCTTTTACGCCTGCCTCCGCCTTGATTTCTTTATAGACTTGAATGTCTTTGCCCATCTTTTTAAGAATTGGGTCAGGGTTTGGTAGAACGCTATTTAACGAGCCAAAACCTGCAACCGTGCCACGACTAGCAATACGCTGTGTATGCGGTTGAATTTTTTTTAACTCAGCAAAAGAAACAAATTCATTGCCGACGTATAAGCCTTTCATCGTCTAAATCCTCGTGTCATACTGCTTAGACGATTGCCTAAGCTACGATAGCCTTGTAATAATTTTTTCGCCTGTCGTGGGCTTGCTGTTAAAATTGTGTCCGATATAAAGCCATCATCATTGGCGTGAATCGCAAGAAAACACGCCCATGTTCTATCTGCGTGTCCATTGCTATCACTATCAGCAATAAAGCGTGGTGTACCTGTTGAGCCAACAACTTTTTTAAGTTTGTGTAAATCCGCTCGCAATTCATTACGACCCATTGGTATGCGGATTTTGCGGTCTTGGAAATGTTCTTTACCCTGAGTCGCCATTGTCAGCTTATTATTTGATGTAAACAGTACCCCTTCAACACGGCTAGAACCGTAACGATTGATGGCATCTTCTACAGGTTTTTCGCCCATGCCAGTTTGGTCGATACAACAACGAGCGACTTTGTAACGATGAAAGACATCATCAAGTAGCATATCTTGTTCAGCAAAGCTAATGCGTTTGCGTTCGATAATTTCTCGTGTCCATAACACATCACCGATTTTTTCTACTATCCAAATGACAAAAAGGTCGTTACGACTGGCAATATCTACACCAACAAAACACAATCCGCCTGCATACTGCTCAGGGTCGCCTGCATTTTCATCTTCACAAGATGTAATTAAATCAAAGTCTAACCAACTCGATGCTTCATCAAGCCATTGCAACTCAAATTCTTGAGCCCACAAGTCATCATCACCTGCACCTGTGCGTAACTCTTCAATATTGCGGTCTAAGCCTTGACGTACTGCCTCATAAATATCCGTTTGATGTCTTGACCAACCATCATCTTTGCCTGTCATCAAATCGTAAAACTTATTGCCTTTGCCGTTTGGCGTACTAATCACTCGCAATTTAAGATTTGGTTTAGAAATCACTGGGAATAGGGCTTTCCAAATGGCACGGCTATCCTGATGGAATGCAAATTCATCAAGCAACACATTGGCACTAAAACCACGAGCAGTATCAGGATTTGCAGGTAACGCCGTGATTTTTGAACCATTAGGCAGTTCAACTTCTAGGGCTTTATATTTAGCGTCCCATTCATACTCATAGGCTTCAAAACCTGCTGATAATGCTGATAAATGAACTTTAACCCCTTCATTCATTGCTTCACGAGCTTGTCGTTCACCACGAGAGAGAATCACCCAGCGTCTGCGTTTGCCATCAAAATCAGCCTTAACACAATCTAAAGCAATTTCTAAAGTACTGGTAAACGTTTTGCCTGTCTGCCGTGCAAACATGGCAATCTTGAACCGAGCAGGGTCATTAATCCAGTTTTTTTGATAGTCATAAAGCTGTAAAATAGGGTCAGACATCACTAAACTTCCAAATTGTATAATTCACGCACTAGGGTTTTTAATACATCTTTACTCAATTCACCTGATTTGTTCATTTCATCAAGTTTTGCTTGCTGTTCTGCGATTAATTCTGCTCGTGCTTTTTCTCGTACTTCCATTTCCCATTTTTTCTGTACGATATTTGCTCGTGTGAGCTCTGCCATTGATTTACTGATTTTTGCAATCAATAACAAGCGACCTTCAGGGTCTTCGCCATCATCATTTTGCTCTAATTCTTTTAGTGCGACCAACGCATTAAAAGCTTCAGTTTGCAAAATGCTAAGCGTAGCATTAGATAACGCCCCTGTATCATCACCTACATTTTGAGCGAAATGAATCGCCATATCTGTAGCAATTTTAGTCGCATTAAGTTTGCTTTCTAACTTTTGCCCATAGCGATGGATTGCTGATTTACTGATTTCATAACCCAGTTCACGCAACCAACGTTCTAAATCCACATAGCCATTAAAACCATTATCAAACAGTTTATCGTCAAGCATTCGTTTATGTTGTGGTGAGAGTTTATCTACTGCACTTGCACGAGCCATAATTTCCCCTAAGTCCAATATTTTGGCGGACGAGCAATACCTGCTGGACAAACCGCTGTATATTCAACTACATCGATACCATGATGATTGAGTTTAGCGTGCCAATGTCCATCATGTTGTTTAATGATTTCAATCAACCCATGACCTTGCAAATAATCTAACTGTTGATGAAGTTCATTGACAGTAACATCAACATAAATCGAACGTACCACATCTAACAATAAAACGTCCAAAGCACCCAAAGGACGTGCTTTATCAAGTGCGTTGAGCAAATACCAACGCATAGACTCACGGCGAACCTTCAATAAATCGACACTCATTTTTTCTCCTGATGTAAATGGGTTAAAGTATTTTGTACAGCATCAATTTTGGCTTCTACCACCGTAAATGACCGAATAAAATCGTCTTTTGAGACATATTCTCGTGGCAGTTCAGCTTTTAACTTCAAGATTTCTCGGTCAAGTTCTCGAATTGCTTTTGATTCTTCATCTAGCTTTTCACCAAGTTTGTCCAGCGACTGGGCTAAGCTGTTATCACGCTCACGAATACTACGCTCAACACGTCCAAAAAAAGCTTTACCTGCACCAAAGATTGAGCCACCAATCGTAAAAATCAGCATAATCAGCTGATAAGTTTCAAGATGCACATTGACCATGTTTACTCCTGCTGTCTTGGCTTACGAGTTCGTTTAGCCGTTGTGCTTTTGCGTGTTGTGCGTTTTTTTGGCGGTTCAGGTTTTGACTGATTAATAAAACGTAAAATCAAGCCAAAAAATGCTACGACCGCAGTTAAAATATTGCGTTTTTCATCTGGAAGAATGCTTAAAATTTCAGGCGGAATTGGTACTGTAGCGATAAAAATAATCAGCATAAATGCCCAGTTTGAAAACCATTTCCACCCAGTTTTCCAGTTCTGTACAATGATAGGTTTCATGTGATGACTTCTTGATTTTCCTTCATTTTGAGTGTTGTATCTTCAGCACTATAGCGAAGATTTTCGCTCATACGTCGCATCCAGCCACGACCGAAGTGATTAAAGCTAGAATTTTTTGTATAAAAATGAATACGTTCAGCGTTAAATAAATCAAGTAGCATTGGTGCATTGTCTTCAATCGCTTGTAATGTGATAGCACCGATAATGCCATCATCAACCACGTTTACTGCACGTTGGAGCATACGCTTAGCATTGCCTACGCCGTGATTGACTCCTGCATCAAATAATTGGAAAGCGAACGCAAAGCCGTATTTTTCAGACAATTCATCGCAGTTAAGTGCGTCCCAAAATTTAGCCTTGTAGATGTCTTCCACGATAGACATTGGAATGGTACGCATTGAGCCTGTATAGCCATATTGTCGTGCTGTGCCGATGGTGATGCCATAATTTGTTTCACCACCTTTGTCATTTGGATTGTTTACATAACCTGCTTCGTGCTTAAGCACACGTTGCAATGCTGTTTTAAAGTTAGCCATAAAAAATCCCCTAAAGTTTATTACTTAGGGGATTATGCTATGGAGTAAATGTGAGTGTCTTTTAAACTGTTTTAAAGATTTATGCTGTTTCGCTAAATAAATCGTATTGATTATTTTGTTTTTCTAGTGCTGAAATGCGTTTGATAATCCTGTAGATATATGGAATAGATAGCCCATATTGTTGAGCAAGTTCTGCATGATTTTGCCCAGTGAACGCACGATAAATCTCTAAATCTCGCTGTTCAGCAAGAAACTTTTCATTTTTAATAATGTAGATTAATTGACCGCCCCAATGTTGGCTAATCTGATACATTAACTCGTTGGCGACCTGACTTGCCAACTCTGGGCTTAAATTGATTTCGTTTAATAAATGTTCGGTATGACTTTTTAAATCTTGTAATAATGCTTTGCCTTGCTGGCTTGTTTTTCCTGTTTTGCTCATGACTATACACTCTTTAACTCGCTTGGTAAGTACATTATACGTTTTTTTTGTTTTATTTTTCAACAATAAAAAAATTATCTTAATTCTTGTAAAAAATTGGCGTACTGTACAGCTAAGTTTTCAATGACTTCAGCAGAGCTAAAATCACGCCTAAAATTGATTGTTAATTCACCAAGTTTAACGTCTTTATTGTTATCATAAATTTCACCTGTGTTGAGCAAAATAGTCTCATAATTTTTATATAAAACATTTAGAATAGCAGGTGCATTAGCACGTTCAATAAAGCAATGCACGTCCCATTCTTTCGCTAAATCAGACATTTCGTTGTAGAGTGATTCTGATAAGTTTGGATATTTTGTGAGATTAATTGTGTTCATATTTCATTCTCCTTTCTGTATAGTATCCAACTATTGCTAGATTTTCAACCTAAAAAACATTTTATTGTACTTTACCATGTTTATTTTTTATGCTAGTATTTTAGCTATAGCATCTTGAATGCAAAATAGTATCAGAACACCTAGAGTGTCAGAATACCAAAAGCCCCAGTGATGGGGCTTTTTTGTTAAAGGTATCATCTTGCCATGCAAAAAAAGCGAAGGTCTTTTAGTAAGTTTTCTAATCGTTGTTGGTCATAAATAACATCATCAGGGGCAGAAAAAGCGATTTTAACGAGGTGATTCATTTCTTGAAGATTATCTATTGTCATTTTATTCGCATTGAATAAACGAAACAGCTCTAATTGTATTTCTTTTTGTGTTACGCCTTTTTTTCGTTCTTCTATCATATCACGAATATAACCATCTCTTAATAAACATAATTTCTCTCTATATTTGAGAGTTGTATCAGTATTTGTTGCATTTTCACTATCCACATCATCAAAATAGTCATCTGAATAATCAGGTAAATTCCCCATTTTATTCCATTCTTTGATAACGACATTTTTAACATATTTTGACGTAGGGTCTCCGCCAGTTGTTTTAACTTCTAAATAACCGCCGTGTACTGTATCTGCAAAATACATCAGACATAACTTATCATCCGTTGCTAAACAAGCATCTATTTCATACATTTGTTTACAATCATTTAAGTTATTGTGGCAAACGGGCTTGTTATGCTCGTCTGTGTTCATCGGTTCAGGTTTCCAACCATTTTGTAATAATAATTGCCGAGCCTGTAAATAAGGCATATTAACGTGTAGTGGAATATCTGAAGATTTTAATGCAATATCTCTATCAATAGAATCTGCTAAAGAAAATGTACTGAATACACCCATCAGCATCGCCAATAATATTTTTTTCATTTCTATTCCTTTAGTGAAAATTACGGCTAGAGTTCACAACTTTTCCAATCACCTGAAAGTCATCAATATTTAAATCAATCGTGATAGGCGGATAGTATTTATTATCAGAAATCAGCAGTACTTTATCGCTTGGTAAACGCTGTACACGCTTGACCCACAACACATCACCACTCCGCACAACATAGATATGTCCGTCTTTTGGTGTTGTTTCTGCACAGTTTACCAAAATTGATTCTTTATCATTGAGCGTCGGCTCCATGCTGTCGCCTTTTACAACGATAACCCCTAAATCTTTTACGATTAAGTTGCGATTTTTTAACCATTCACGGCGATAAGCCATGTGATAGATGATATTTTCTGAGCAGAAAAAAGAGCCGTGACCAGCTGATGCTTCTACATCGTACACAGGTATTTTTACAAATTCTTCATTAAAGTCGCTTGCTCCATTATTTTTAGTTTGACCAGTAATAATGTAGTTTGTATCAACCCCCAGTTCATGAAGTGCAAATAATTGCACAGCTGTAGGTGATGAGTCATCTTTTTCCCAACCGACTAAAGTTCGTCTCGAAACCCCTAATTTTTCTGACAAAATTTCTTGACTTAAGCCTAAGCGTTGTCTTTCTTCTTTAATACGTGTACCAAACATGAAAAAAATCTCACAATAACGGTTGATTTGAGCAAATATTTTCTCTATAATGCGAATTAAATAGATTAAATGCGAATTTTTTTGCACATCAAAGGAGCAATTATGCAAACAAAAACACCTGCTCAAGTCAAACAAGACTTTGAGCAAAACGGCAAGCCAGTTTCTGATTGGGCATTAGAAAATGGCTATCAACCGCAAGAAGTGTACAAAGTATTAAATGGGCAATCTAAGTGTAAGCGTGGCAAAGCTCACGAAATTGCTGTGAAACTTGGCATTAAAGCCATTCCTAATACTGTGTAATTATTTGCACATTTTTGCACATTTCTGCACAAAAGAAAATACCCAAATGTCAAAAAACATCATTTTTTGGGAGTAAATCATGAAAATCGCAATCGCATTAAGCAAATTTGCAGTATCTATCTCAAGCATTGGTTTTCTTCTTTATGCTGAAAAAATCAGTCATTTTGTGATTGCAGTTTTAAACTGCTTAGCCTGCCAATAATGGGAGTCAAAGATGACGATTAAATCAGCAGAAAAAGTTTTGGTTGTCTTAAAAGAAATGCGTGGACACACATTAAGCGGTATCAGCTTATCGCAACTTGCAACCAAACTTAATGAAACACCATCTCAGGTACACCGTGCATTAAGTACATTGATTAATCAAGGTTTTATTCGTAAAGATGAACATGATTTGTACTATCTCAGCACCGCTTTTGTTGCAATCGCAAAAGCACACGACAAAGAATTACAACTCGCCCAAGCACGTATTGATGAAATCAAGCGTTTAACAATGTAGGAATAAAACATGAGCAATATTATTGATGCAGAAGAAGTAACTGTAATTGAACAAGACGTAAATAAACACGTCCATGAATTAGCAGTTTTAGCAACTCAACTGGAATATGAAGGGGCATTAAGTGTTGGAGCATTAGAAGACGGTATCCGTTTCTACCAACATCGTACTGCAGAGTCATTATTTGAAATGGGTAAACGCCTATTGCTACTTAAAGAAATGACCGAACACGGCGAATTTTTACAACGTGTAGAAATACTCGGTTTTAGTAAACGTACAGCCCAACGCTTTATGTCTGCAGTAATGAAAATCTCAAAAACGAAAACGTTTTCGCTTTTGGAAAAAGCAGGTACACAAAGCAAATTATTAGAACTGTTGGTGCTTGATGACGATGAAATCAAAGTCATTGAACAAGGCGGTAGCGTTGGTGATGTGAACTTAGACAGCATTGAACAAATGAGCGTTCGTGAACTCAAACAAGCATTGCGTGAAGCACGAGAAAACGCTGAAGCAAAAGACAACATCATCAAAAAGAAAGATGAGAAACTAAATGAGTTAGATGCCAAACTCACCAAGTTAGATACACCTGCTCGCATTCAAGCACGAGCAGAAAGTGAACAACAACAGCTGGCACAAAGTGCATTAGAAACAATTCAATCTGCAACGCTGACTTTACACAATGATGTTGCTCGTTTTGTCAATAGTTGTCAGGCGGTCGCTGAAACGATTGAAGAACACGGCTTATATCATTTGCAAGAACAGTACGAAGCAAACATTGTAGCGATGTTCCAGCAAATTGCCCAACTTAGCACAACTTTAGGCGTACAAATTGACTTTCAAGAAATGGTAAACCCTGCTTGGTTAAATGACGTACAAGCAGAACAGGAGTAAATCCATGACACAACTTGCAAAAATCGACTACTTGCGAGATGTTGCCGACAAGCTCAACAACGCAAAGCACGGCGAAAAAGGCGACATCATCGCTAAAGCCTGCGACACATTGCAAGTTAGTCGTCCACAACTCTATAGAGAGTTGGAAAAAGTCGGATTTACCACAGAACGCAAAACACGTTCAGACAAGGGCAAAACCATTGTACCGACCGAAGTAGCTGAGCAAGTCGGAGCAATGGTTCACCTTGCAACTCGAGCAAATGGCAAAAAGACATTACCCATCACAACTGCACTCGAAATTTTAAGTGCAGATGGAAAAGCCCCAAAAGTCAGCCCTGCAACCATTAGTCGAGTAATGAAACAAAACATGTGTCACCCTAAACAGCTTGCAACGCCAACCGCACATACTAGCCAACGCAGTTTGCACCCTAACCATGTATGGCAAGTTGATGCGTCTGTTTGTGTCATCTTCTACCTACCAAAAGGGGGAATGCAGGTCATGGACGAGAAAAAGTTCTATAAAAACAAGCCACACAATCTCAAGAAAATTGAGAATGAGCGTGTGATTCGCTATGTCATTACTGACCATTTTTCAGGCTCAATTTATGTGGAATACGTTAGCGGTAGCGAAAGTTCAGAGAACTTAATCCAAGTATTCTTGAATGCGATTCAACTTAGGGGCTTTCAAGAACCGATGCACGGCGTTCCTTTTATTCTCTATGCAGATAAAGGTTGTGCGAATACTTCTGGACTGTTTAAAAATCTAATGGAACGCTTAGACGTGCAATTTATTGCCCATGCGACTGGAAATTCACGAGCAAAAGGTCAAGTTGAAAACGCACAAAATATCGTGGAAACACAATTTGAAGGACGTTTTAAGTTTCTTAATATCGAAAATATTGAGCAATTAAATGACTTGGCAAAGCGTTGGCGTGTGGATTGGAACGAACACAAAATCCACAGCAGAACAAAACAGACTCGCAACAAAGTGTGGCAGTCAATAGCGATTCATCAGTTACGCAAAGCACCAACAATGGAACTATGCAAAGAATTGGTGAGTACTGTTCCAGTCGAAAAAACGGTGAAAGGTAACTTAACGATTAGCCACTCAATTAAAGGTTATGGTCAGCACGATTACGATTTACGACATATTGACGGTATTTATCCACGAGCAAAGGTGCAAGTTGTAGTCAATCCGTATCGTAGCCCATGTGTTGATGTCATCACTATCAACACGCATGGCGAACAACAAATTTATACGGTTGAGCCTATGCAAGTGGACTGGGTTGGTTTCGATATTAATGCCCCAGTCATCGGTGAGCAAATCCAAGCTATGCCAAATAGCGAGATTGATAACCAACGCAACAAGGTCATTAAAGATGCGTATGGCGTAGAAACCCTTGCTCAAGCTGAACAAGCCATCGAACGTAAAAAGGTAGCGTATGAAGGTAAGTTAAATGTCATGGCTGACATCGACAGCCACGAGCAAACTGACTATATGCCAAAAAGCGGTGAAAAATTGCAGACTGTTGCAATTGAACAAGCACCGCAGGCTCGCAAACTTGCACCTTTAAATATTGTGCAAACTGCAAAGGCTATCAGAGCAGAAATCGGTGAGTTATGGACGGCTGAACACTACCAAGCATTGCAACAGCAATACCCAACAGGTGAAGTGCCACAAGAAGATGTGCCGATGATTATTCAAAACATCTTACAGCCAAAACCAAAATTTAAAATTGTAGGAGATGATGATGACATACAAGCAACTGCTTGAGAAATACAACATCACTCAAGCACAAATTGCAAAAGCAATTAGCGTTAGTCCTGCCACGATTAACTTAATTTTTAATCATGGCAAATATCCAAAAAATGCAGAACACATTCGCAAACAGCTTAGACAATATTTGACTGAATGCGGAATGACTGCAGAAAACATTAACCTTCTTCTTAAAGAAGAACAGCGAGTACTACAGGAGAGCGACATCATGTTACTACGCAAACAAACTTTAAGCCCGCAAGCACGAAAACAATTTAAGCTTGTACGCAACATCTTTACTGACAATGTACGTCAAGCCAACGAAGTGCATAAAAACCCTGAAATCAATAACATTCGTGAAGCGTTGTGGCAAACGGCAAAAGGCAATATGAGTTTTATTGCAGTCATTGGACAATCAGGTGCAGGAAAAAGCACACTTCGTCGTGAATTGATTGACCGTTTAGAAAGCCAAGACGAAAGCGTGATTGTGATTGAGCCGTATGTGTTGGCGACTGAAGATAATGACATTAAAGGTAAAACGCTAAAATCTGCACATATTGCAGAAGCAATCTTAGCAACATTAGCACCATCGCAAAATGCAAAACGTAGCCCTGAATCTCGTTTCCGTCAAGTTCACCAGTTGCTTAAAGAATCGTGCCGAGCTGGTAATCATCATGTATTGATTATTGAAGAAGCACACAGCTTACCGATTCCAACACTTAAGCATTTGAAACGCTTTTTAGAATTAGAAAACGGCTTTACACCATTGTTATCAATTATTTTGATTGGACAAAACGAACTCAAAAACAAACTTGCAGAAAATAATGAGCAAGTGCGAGAAGTAGTACAACGTTGTGAAATCTATGAGTTATTGCCATTCGATAAACACGGCGTAGAAGAATACTTACGTCATCGTTGCGTAAGTGCAGGCTACAAATTAGAAGACTTTATCGATGATAGTGGTATCCAAGCGATTACAGACAAACTCACTCGCACCGCAGGACGTAACAAACAAAATGAAAGTCTGCTGTACCCACTAGCAATCGGAAACTTGCTGACAGGTGCATTAAACCTAGCCTCAAACTTAGGGCTACCAGTCGTAAATGGTGAACTGATTAAAGAAGTTTAAAACAACAAGATGTCATGGACGACATGACATCTTATTCTCTAAAAACATATTCCTGCTTGTTGTTCGTATCTATCATTCACACACAGGAGATTGAAAATGTCAAATAAACGTAACGTCTTTAAAAAAGATTTGGATAAGATGTTAAGCAACAACTATGTGTTAGTGCCACTCAAACTAACCGATGAAATGCTTAACACGGCGACAGCGATTTTTAACGCAACGCCACATGGCACACCTGCTGACATCATTATCGAAAAACTTTGGGCTAATCTGATGACCCAAGCGATGATGGAGAAAACAGATGAAATGTAAATGCCCAGCTTGCCACGCAACTGGCAGTTTGGAGATGTTTATTAGTCATGAAGAAGCAAGCGAAGCATTTGTAGCGGTACTCAAACTAACTGGCGAACTAGAAAAACCGTTAATCAAATATCTCGGACTATTTCGTAGCGAAGGACGAGATTTAAGC
>JBHACK010000131.1:0-3819 GCA_041854545.1 Acinetobacter sp.
TCTAAAATGTCGATTGGGGTGATAATGCCTTCGATTGAACCATATTCATTGAGTACAATCGCCATTTGTAATGGGGTTTGGCGTAACTGCTCCATCACCATCAAGACATGGGCATTTTCATGTACAATCAACGGTTGGCGTAAATGTTCTGCAAAATTAAATTCACCTGTTTGAATAAAATCATGGAACACTTTATGCGTTGCAACTGTACCCTGTAAATTATCCAATTCTCCACGAGCCACAATTAAACGTGTATGACTGGTATTCATTAAACGACGTTTAATGGTTTCATCATCTTCATCAAGATTAATCCACTCAAGGTCTGGACGTGGAGTCATCATCGATTTTACAGGACGTTCTGATAATCCAAGTACGCCTTGCACCATCACGCTATGATATTCGCTATGTTCTTCGTCTATCACTTCTTGAGCAAAAGCATTGGTTTGTAAGACATTTTCAGGTGTCGCAGGGGTTTCCTGATGATTGACTGTTTTTCCGCCTAACATTCGCAATACAGCGGATGCAGTTTTATAACGTAAATCTGTGGTTGTAACACGTTTTTCTTGTTTACGGCGTGTTAATTGGTTAAGCCCTTCGACCAATGCCGAGAAACCAATCGCTGCATATAAGTAGCCTTTTGGAATATGGAATCCAAATCCTTCCGCCACCAATAATAGACCAATGCCCCATAAAAAGCCTAAACAAAGAATCACCACCGTTGGGTGTTTATTGACATAGTCCATCAAGGCTTTAGAGAACCACAACATTACCGCCATTGCAACAATCACGGCAGTAATCATAATGGATAAGTCTTTAACCATACCCACCGCAGTAATGACGCTGTCCAAGGAGAAGACCGCATCTAAAACCACAATTTGAGCAATCACTACCCAAAACGCTGCATGAACGGGTTGTTCATCTTTATGATGTTGTTTTCCTGCAATGCGTTCATGCAATTCCATGGTCGCTTTAAATAATAGGAAAATACCACCAAACAGTAAAATTAAATCTCGCCCTGAAAATGGGTGCTCCAAAATGTGAAACAGCGGATTGGTTAGCGTAACCACCCATGCAATCGATGCAAGTAAAATTAATCGCATCCCTAAAGCAAGCGACAAGCCCACCACTCGAGCAAGGTTACGTTTTTCAGGGGGAAGTTTTTCGGCTAAAATCGCAATAAAAACAAGGTTATCAATCCCCAATACAATTTCAAGGACGATTAACGTTGCTAAACCCACCCATGCTGATGGGTCAGACATCCATTCTAAAATCATACTACGCCCCCAATCAGAAACACAGCTTTATCGGTTGGCGTACTCAACATTTTTTGCGGTTGTATCGTCATAAAGCGACAACAATCACTGTCCATATTCAAAAATTCACAGTAGTTAAACATATTGCTAGTATAGCAAGAGTTTTAGAAAAATCAGTATTTTTCTATAAAATTTAGCGTATTTTAATACGTTATTTACAATTTTTACCTGCTATTTTTAAGTTTACCTTGTTAAAATTTTAAGTTTTAACCCATCATCAAAATGACCATGCACAATCCAACATCAATCCAAACCACACGCCCGTTAATTGCTATTTATTGCGGTTCACGCTTGGGCAATCAGCCAATTTATCAGCAAAAAAGCCTTGAATTGATTCAAACCTTAACCGCACATGGATTCGGTATTGTCTATGGCGGTGCCAGTATTGGCTTAATGGGCAAAGTGGCAGATACAGCCTTACAACATGGCGGTGAAGTGTTAGGCGTAATTCCTGAATTTATGCTAGATTATGAAATTGCTCATCAACATTTAACGGAATTACACATCGTAGGCAGTATGCACCAACGCAAAGCCTTAATGGCTGAACGTGCCACCGCATTTATTGCCTTACCGGGGGGATTGGGAACATTGGAAGAAATTTTAGAAGTAGCAACTTGGGCTCAACTCAATCGCCATCAAAAAACCATGATTGTTTATAATATCAACGGTTTTTATAATCATTTAGTCCAACAACTCGACCATGCCGTAAATGAAGGCTTTTTACCACCACAACATCGAGCAAAACTGTTATTTTGCCAAACTTTAGACGAAATTTTACAGGCATTAAAAAAGGGTTAAAGCAAACTTTAACCCTTTATTTTTAAATAAGATTTACTTGTTACGGCGTTCATCAATTTGAGAACCAATCACCGTACCAACAACGCTCCCCACCGCTGAACCTGTTGCACCGCCAATGGTTTTTTCACCAATCACCGCACCAACACCAGAACCGACCATTGTGCCGTTCATTTCTTTAGTTGCAATGCCTGTGCCTACCACACTTCCTAAGGCAGCCCCTGAACTACCGCCCATTTTATAGCCTACAATACTGCCTACAGCACCACCTAAAACGGCACGCGTATTTTGGTCAATATTTGCTTGATTCCCTGTTGATGCACAACCAGTCATCACAGCGATTAAAGGAATTGCAGTTAAAATCAATAATTTTTTCATTTTTCTTCTCCCAAAGAGAAACTTTTACATATTTGCTTACAGCATAAGCAAACTTCATGAAGATTTATCAAAGTTTCTGTAATATTTTGTAATATTTTTAGATAATACCATCTTTAATTAGCCCTGTAATGCCATTTACAATCATATCAATGGCGATTGTACCAATTAATAACGATGCTAAACGCCCCACAATATCGACATAACGGTCAACATATTTTGAATGTTTTTCCTGCAACTTATCATGCAAAAATTTCATAATAATCAATAAAAAACACGTCAAAGACAACGTTCCTGCAATCACCCCAGCCCCCACAGGCAAAGGCAAACTTACCCCTGTTACCACCGCTGCACTAATCGTTCCCGGCCCTATCATAAATGGCATGGCAATGGTTGATGCCAAATGTTCAGGAGCTCCACGCATTGCCCCAATCGTTTCCGCCCCTTCAAACACATAACGATAGCCAATGACTAAGAAAATAATCCCCCCAAAAATTTGAAATGACTCAAACCGCACATTTAAATAACGATTAAAAATCGCTTCACCGCCCCATGCAAATAAAATAAAGACCGCCAAAGACATTAAACTCCCTTGAATTAAGGCTTTATTAAACACTTTTGCATCTAAACTACGAATCATGCCAATCATATAAATACTCATTAAAAATGGATTGAGCAATGAAAAAAATAAGGCAAATGATTGAATAGCTGGACTACTGTTTCCCATACGACCCCCAGATGATTTTTATTAAATTTATCAAAAATAGTAACATACTCTTTCTTAAATACCTAGTCGAAAGCGTATTAATTTTCGCCATTCTATTTTTTAGAAAATAAAAGCAGGATTAACCAATTTGAATATCAGTCGTTGGATGTTTAATACGGCTTTTCTTCGGTGTTGCAATTAAATATGCCAAAGTTAAAGGCCCTAAACGCCCTGCAAACATTAACATCATCAATACACATAAACTTGCGTCCGATAATTGCCCTGTTAAACCACGAGATAATCCAACGGTACAAGTTGCGGAAACCACTTCAAACATTAAATCCATAAAATTAACTTTAGGGTCAAATAATAAAATAAAAAACACCCCAATACAAATTAATACACAGGTAATTAATGTTACTGCTAATGCTTTTAAAATCGTTGCTTGTGGAATCTCATACTTAAAAATAAATACTTCATCTTGCCGTCTTAAAAAGGCAACAGTACTTAAACATAATATCACAAATGTTCCGACTTTAATTCCCCCTGCGGTACTTAATGAACCACCACCAATAAACATTAATAAAATCGTAATAAAACTACTGGCAGGGGTTAATTGACTGGTATCAA
>JBHACK010000132.1:0-7097 GCA_041854545.1 Acinetobacter sp.
ATACAAAAATATTCCTTTAACTAAGTTAAGAAAAAATAATAAATTGTAAGATAATCATCAGTTTTATTTTATTATTTAACTTGATGATTTATCTAATAAAAATGGTTAAATTATGATTAATTTAACCATTTTTAATTTCATAACTTTACAATAAGATACAAATAATTACATTTAAATGCGTGACAGAGTTTGTGTTTTATATTATTATATCAATCATAAAGTGATTAACATCACAAATAAAAATAAATATGCAAAATAACACACAACTTATCTCCGTTTTATTGCGCAATGATTACCCCATCATTGCGTATTTTTTTTGAAGATAGGTTTAGGGTGTAAAAATATCTTGAAGGTATAAAATCATATTGAAGGTTTTCCACAAAAAAAGTGGATAAGGTTGTGGATAACTCCATACTTGACACAGGATAAGCCTTGAAAATAAAGCACTTAAGTTGAAATGAGTTATTTTTATTCTAAAAAAATGATATTATTTTTCATGTAGTTATTTTTGTCAAGTGGTTAATCCTTGAAAAAAATTAAAAATATTTTTAGTTGCTATAAATATAAACAGTTAAGATGAGTGAAATGGCTTATCCACTTGCAGTTTGTAAGTGTTTGTATCATAATCAAATAAAGATATTAAAGTGTAATTTAGGAGTTTTATGATGAATCTTGAGCAATCTCGTCAGCAATTATTAGCTTTGCAAGCAGAGTATGAAGAGCGAATCAATAAGATTAATGACCATATTCATCATCCGCAAGATGAGTTAAATCATCATTGGGATGACCAAGCGATTATCGTTTCTCAAAATGAAATGCGTGCTAGCCTGTTGCAAGAAGCGGAAGATAATTTGGTGTTAGTCAAACACGCTTTACAACGTATTGAGCAAGGTGAATATGGTTATTGTGAAGAGTGTGGCGAAGAAATTGACGAACGCCGTTTACACAGTGTGCCTTATGCAACGCATTGTATCCAACACGCCAAATAAATGGTAAAAAAATAGTCTCTTTAAAGAGACTATTTTTTAGCAGTTTTGATAACTATTATTTATTACGCAGGGATATTGCGTTGAGAAACGGAACGGATTGCTTCTTTTAACGCATCATATCCATGGATTGCAGGGAATTGTGGAAATTCTGCAATGACATTGGCAGGTGCATCGAACAAGAATCCATGGTCAGCTTCACCTAACATTGTTGTATCATTGTACGAATCACCCGCTGCAATGACACGGAAGTTTAATCCATGTAAGGCTTTGACTGCTTGGCGTTTTTGGTCTGGCTGGCGTAATTTATATGCAGTAATCATACCATTTTCATCTGTTTCTAATTTGTGGCAGAAAATGGTTGGCCAGCCTAATTGTTGCATTAATGGATGTGCAAATTCATAGAAAGTGTCTGATAAAATAATCAGTTGGAAGTGTGTACGCACCCATTCTACAAACTCTTTTGCCCCCGGTAAAGGCCCCATTTCGGCAATCACGGCTTGAATATCAGGTAAGCCTAAGTTGTGTTGTTTTAAAATATTTAGACGTTGAGTCATCAACACGTCATAATCTGGAATATCTCGAGTAGTTGCTTCAAGCTCTTTAATGCCTGTTTTTTTCGCAAAGTTAATCCAAATTTCAGGCACTAATACGCCTTCTAAATCTAAGCAAACGATTTCCATCATGCTACCTATTAAACAAAATACATAGTTTCTATTTTAGCATAATTTTTAACTTGTATGATGTTTATCACAAAACAAAAAGAAGAGCGATTTGCTCTTCTTGGGATTTTTCTGATGGTGTTGTGCAATATTAGCTTGCCATTGCATCGACTGAAAGTTCGGCAACGCTTGGTTTGGCTTTTTCAGCTACTAAGCCAAGTTTTGCAAATAAGGCTTGGTCTTGCCCTTGTCCAGCATTTGGGGTGGTCAATAATTTATCACCAGAGAAAATTGAGTTTGCACCTGCCATAAAGGCTAAGGCTTGGTCGCTTTCGCTTAATGATTCACGCCCAGCGGATAAGCGAATATAGCTTTTTGGCATGATAATGCGAGCAACGGCAATGGTGCGAATCCACTCAATAATGTCTAATTTTTCAACATCGGCAAGCGGTGTGCCTTCAATCGGTACCAGCATATTAATAGGTACAGATTCAGGGTGAATCGGAAGTGTTGCCAATTCAAACAATAAACCAATACGGTCATGTTGTTGTTCACCTAAGCCCACAATTCCGCCACTACACACTTTCATTCCTGCTTGACGGACATAGTCTAAGGTATTTAAACGGTCATCAAAAGTGCGTGTGCTGATGATATTGCTATAATATTCTCGAGATGTATCTAAATTGTGGTTGTAATAATCTAAACCTGCTTCTTTTAGGCGTTCAGCTTGTGATTGATTGAGCATTCCTAAGGTCATGCACGTTTCTAAGCCTAATGCTTTGACTTCTCTCACCATTTCTAAAACATAAGGCATATCACGTTCATGTGGATTTCGCCACGCAGCCCCCATACAAAAGCGTGAAGAGCCTGATTCTTTGGCTCGTTTGGCTTCTTGAATCACTTTTTCGACTGCGATGCGTTTTTCTGCTTCTAATTGTGAGTCATAATGAGCAGATTGTGAGCAATATTTGCAATCTTCAGGGCATTTTCCTGTTTTAATTGAAAGGAGTGTGCTGACTTGAATATGGTTGGCGGTAAAGTGTTCTCGGTGTACCTGTTGGGCTTGGAAAACGAGGTCTAAAAATGGTTGTTGATACAAGGCTTGGATTTCTTCTCGAGTCCAGTCGTTGCGTGTAAGCATTGTGTTTCCTAACAAATAAAAATAATGAAAGTTTATCTTAGCTGATTTTAAAGGGGAGTGGTAGGGTAAAATCTACCAAATTTATTTAGAAAATGTTTAAGAACCTGTTTACGATTCATTACGCTTTCATATTTTTGTAGAATATTTCATTCAAAAGAATTGCTTTTTTGTCAAAAATGAATCATGAACAGGCAATAAAAAAGCATTTATCGAGATAAATGCTTTTTGCTGTTATCGTTAAAAATTAACGTTGAGCTGGTGCTTTTTTCGCAGGAGCTTTTTGAGCTTGTTTTGTAGGAGCTTTTTTAGCTGGAGTTTTTTTCGCAACCGCTTTCTTTGTAGGTGCTTTTTTAGCAGTTTGTTGTTTTGCTGGTTGAGCAGGTGCTGCTTGAGCGGTTACAGAGAAAATTGATGCGATTGCAACTAAACCACTTAATGCTAATGTTTTTGCTTTCATGGGAGATACTCCAAAAAATGTTTAAGGTATGATGCACAAGGTGTTGTGCGTTGATGTGTATATCATAAGGGAAAGTCATAGAGAAATCATGGATGATGTGTTATTTTTAAACGAATTAAGTGAACAAGTGTAAAGAATTAAGAGAAATAAAGTATTTAACATGGGATTAAATCCATTTGAATGGAGATTTTTTAATAAATTTTGTCGATAAATTGGCTATAAATAAAGCAATTTAAGTCATGAAAATTTGATAAATCATCATGTTATGTTATACTCAAAAAAGATGGGGTTTATCGTTTTAAACATTCATCTTATTTTCTGTATCAAGCAGGTATTTTTTACAAAATTTATCAAGAGATAAATTTTGCTGTCAATTCAGGTGGAATTGGCATTATTTATAAAATCGATAGAGGGGAGCATTGTGATGTCGTTAGTCAATTTTATTGAGCGTAAATCATCGTTTAATCCTGTTGTGGTCGGGATTACCTTGTTTTTGGTTATTGTGTTAGTGGTTTTAACCTTAGCATTGCCTGAACAAGTGCAAGATGTGTTAAATTGGGCTAAAACAACGATTTTTAGTCATTTTAGTTGGTTTTATATTCTCGCATTTTCTATCTTTTTGCTGTTTTTACTGATGTTATCGGTCAGTAGTGCAGGCAATATCAAATTGGGCAGTAATGAAGAGTCGCCCGAATTTCCATTTTTATCGTGGCTTGCCATGCTGTTTGCGGCGGGTATGGGGGTTGGCTTGATGTTTTTTGGTGTGGCTGAACCCTTGATGCATTACGCATCACCCATTACAACAGGTACTTTGGAACATAAACAACAAGATGCGTTATTGCGGACATTTTTCCATTGGGGCGTACACGCATGGTCGGTTTATGGGGTGATTGCGTTGGCATTGGCATATTTTGCGTTTCGTTATAAATTGCCTTTGGCATTGCGGTCATGTTTTTATCCTTTATTAAAAGAGAAGATTAATGGGCGTATCGGTGATAGTATCGATATTTTGGCATTAATCGCAACTTTGTTTGGGATTGTAACAACGCTTGGTTTTGGTGCATCGCAATTAGGTGCAGGGTTGGAGCAGTTAGGTTGGGTTGAAAAAAGCACGTTTTTTACACAAGCCATCATTATTGTTTTGGTAATGTCAATTGCGGTGATGTCTGCTGTTTCAGGTGTTGGTAAAGGGGTGAAGTTGTTAAGTGAAATTAATTTGGGCTTAGCAACTTTATTGATGGTGTTTGTCTTGGTTACAGGCCCTACCTTATATTTGCTTTCAACCTTTAGCGATAATATTGGAACGTATTTAAGCCATATTGTGCAGTTAAGTTTTAAAACTTATGCCTATGAATCAGAAAATACTAGCTGGTTTACTGGTTGGACGGTGTTATATTGGGCATGGTGGTGTTCATGGGCTCCGTTTGTTGGTCTGTTTATTGCTCGTATTTCTCGTGGACGCACTATTCGTGAGTTTGTGTTTGGTGTGTTGGCTGTGCCAAGTTTATTTGGTGTGTTGTGGTTTACGGTGTTTGGTAATAGTGCCATTTGGTTAGATATTCACCTTGCTCAAGGGCAGTTACAAACGCTGACTTCATCACCTGAAAAGTTATTATTTACCTTTTTAAGCTATCTTCCTGTACCAACGCTCACCAGTATTATGGCATTGATTATCATTGCATTATTTTTTATTACATCTGCGGATTCAGGCATTTATGTATTAAATAATATGGCATCTCGTGATAAAAGTTTATCTTCACCAAAATGGCAAACCGTCATGTGGGGCATGATGATGATGGTCTTAGCCATGACCTTGATGGGAGCAGGTGGCTTAGGGGCGTTACAAACGATGACTTTGGTGGTGGCATTGCCATTTGCCATGTTGATGTTATTGATGTGTGTTAGTTTATGGAAAGGACTAGTGGCTGACCATAAATATTTTACGACACAAGTTACCCCAACCAGTATTTTTTGGACAGGGGATAAGTGGAAATATCGTTTAGGGCAAATGTTAAATCAAACCCAACAACAGGATATTTTGGCGTTTTTTAATACGACCGCCGTGCCTGCAATGCAAGAATTGCAACAGGAATTACGCCAAGTTTATGAGTTAAATGTGGATTTAGTGCAAAAGTTTGATACAGATGAACCATCGATTGAATTGATTATTCGTAAAGAATCGATGCGTGATTTTATGTATGGCATTAAATCTGTTACACGAGAAGTGTCGCAACAATTGATACAAGATGAGCATTTACCGCATATTCAACATGAAAAGACTTATTATCCAATGACCTATTTTTTTGATGGGCGGACAGGGTATGATGTACATTATATGACCAAAAATGAGTTAATTGCGGACATTCTTAAACATTATGAACGTTATCTGCATTTATTAACCGATGTAGGGCAAGAGTTGATGGCTCATGAACGTACCGAATTAGCTGAATAAAAGCAAAAAATAAGGGCAGAACAACACATTCTGCCCTTATTTTTCATTGAGAAAAGCGAGTCTATCCGCTACACTAATTTATTCTCTATCTTTTTAGGTTTAGGTTATGGCTCACGATTCCCAAGGCATTTTATCGATGTTGATGATGCAACGTATCATCAGCTTATTACAAGGAAATGGTGTATCTGCTGAGCAAATTTTTACAGGACAGATTGTATGTGATGGATTTTTAATAGAAATTATTGTTGATTGGCAATTAAAACGAGAATCGCACGTTGTACAAGTCGCAGGATTGGACGAAGAAACAAAACAAGAAATGCACTTTGGAAAAAATAAGGAACAATTTGAGCAATACCGAGCAGAAGTTTTACGAGAAATTGACGATGAAGAACGAGAAAAACATCAACTTTTTATTCAAGAAATGGTGAGTAAAGATGTTTCAGCATTAGCCGAAAGCACTCACGCTTATCATTATACTAACTTACCATCTTTTAGTCGGCATGATAGCTGTCCTGTTTGTAATAGCTATTTAGTGGTCAAATGTAAAGGTTGTGGCGGAACAGGGTTTAAAGAATGCCATTTTTGTGATGGACGGGGCTTAGTAGGACGTTATACAGATGATGGTCATTTAGTAGAAGATAAATGCCCTGAATGTGATTATGGCAAAAACCAATGTTATGATTGTAAAGGCAAAGGCACGTTTGATTGTACCAGTTGCGAAGGCAAGGGCGTATTTACCTATATTTGTCATGTTGAAACGGTTGCTCAACCCAATGTCAGCATTCGTGTCCAATCGCCAACACGAGAACAAACTTTAAGAGAATATTTTCAGCAACAAGGCATTGAACAATGTTTAAAATGGTTTGATTTTCATTTATGGCACCAACGCAAAGGGCGGTTTCATTATCGAGCGGAGAGTGTGGTTTTAGAACAACATTTTCATATTTTCTTAAAAAATTACAAAGTATTAGCCTTTAATGATGAATTACATTATATTCAACGTCCAAAGGTGTTTGATGATTTATTAGCAGGGGAAATTGCCTATTTAAAAGACAGTCGCCACCCCAAAGGCATTCGTCATTATGACCAAGCGATGACAATTTTTAAACGTTCTCAAGATTACGCCATTTTAAAATTAGCCATGCAAAATTTGGCAGAACAAAAGTTACAACACCCACAACAATGTATTGAAGATACTTGTCAATCTTTTATTTCAACAGAGAATGCTCAATTAATCGGCAATGAATTTCAACGTGCATTAAAACGACTTTCACCGCCATTTGCTCAAAGCATTTGGGTATTTCAAGCGATAAAAACCTTGTTTTTGACATTGTTAGCGATTAGTTATCAATGTTATTTAATTTTATTTCATGAAGATAAAACTTTTTGGGGCTTGGTG
>JBHACK010000133.1:0-14684 GCA_041854545.1 Acinetobacter sp.
AACCGAACAACCGATTCATGACATTTCCTTTGATGATGAAGAACTTGAAGGACATCAGCAAACAGCCTTAGCACAATACACCCATAATCTCAATGAACAAGCAAAACAAGGCAAAACCGACCCTTTAATTGGTCGAGAACACGAAATCGAACGTACTGCCCAAATTTTATGCCGTCGTCGCAAAAACAATCCGCTTTTAGTGGGCGACCCTGGGGTAGGTAAAACAGCGATTGCAGAAGGATTGGCTTGGCTGATTGAACAAGGTCAAGTACCAACCCCTTTAAAAAATGCTGAAGTTTATAGCCTAGACATTGGGGCGTTGATGGCAGGGACAAAATACCGTGGCGATTTTGAAAAACGCATTAAACAACTACTCAATGAACTCAAGCAAAAAGAAAATGTCATTCTATTTATTGATGAAATTCATATGATTATTGGTGCAGGTTCAACTCAAGACAGCTCGATGGATATTTCCAATTTAATCAAACCTGCCTTAGCCAATGGCACATTACGCTGTTTAGGTTCAACAACCTTTCAAGAATACCGTAAAATTTTTGAAAAAGACCATGCACTATCCAGACGTTTCCAAAAAATTGATGTGGTTGAGCCAAGCGTTGAAGATACCGTGCGTATTTTAACAGGCTTAAAAGCATCTTTTGAAAAATACCATCATGTGCAATACAGCGATGGTGCTATTCGCACGGCGGTAGAACTGTCTGCAAAATACATTAATGACCGTTTTTTACCTGATAAAGCCATTGATGTGATTGATGAAGCAGGGGCAAAACGACGTTTAATCACCGATGAAGAAAATACTTTGATTGATATCCAAGATATTGAGCAAATTGTTTCTAAAATTGCACGCATTCCAGAAAAACAAGTCTCAAAAGATGATAAAGCAACCTTGCAACATTTAGAACGAGATTTAAAACGTGTGATTTTTGGGCAAGATGATGCCATTACCGCCTTAGCAACTGCCATTAAACTGTCTCGAGCAGGTCTAAAATCACCCCAAAAACCGATTGCGAATTTTATGTTTGCAGGGCCAACAGGTGTAGGAAAGACAGAAGTTACTAAACAACTTGCATTACTGTTAGGGGTCGAATTTATCCGTTTTGATATGTCAGAATATATGGAACGCCATACCGTTGCACGGTTAATTGGTGCTCCACCGGGATATGTCGGCTATGAACAAGGCGGATTATTGACCGATGCTATCCACAAAACACCACATTGTGTATTATTGCTAGATGAAATCGAAAAAGCTCACCCAGATGTCTTTAACTTACTGCTACAAGTGATGGACAATGGCACACTCACCGACAATAACGGACGTAAATCCGATTTCCGTAACGTGATTTTAGTGATGACAACCAATGTCGGGGCAGATAGCCTATCTCGCAATACAATGGGCTTTGTTGAACAAGAACGCCATCATGATAACCAAGAAGCCATGAAACGTGCATTTTCACCAGAATTTCGCAATCGTTTAGATGCCATCATTCAATTTAAACCATTAGATAAAAAACAAATTGAAACCGTTGTTGAAAAATTCTTGGCAGAATTACAAGTGCAACTAGATGATAAACAAGTGATTTTACACGTTGATGCTGATGCGAAAGCATGGCTTGCTGAACAAGGTTATGACCGTTTGATGGGGGCAAGACCAATGCAAAAAGTCATTCAAGAACATCTGAAAAAGCCATTAGCAGAAATGATTTTATTTGGCGAATTGGCAGAGCAAGGCGGAAATGTTCATGTATCCATCAAAAAAGAACATGATAAAGTGGTCGGTTTAACCTTAACTGTTCAACACGACTAGGCAATAGATGGAATTTGCAAAATTAGGCTATACCCTAGGGCTGTTTATGCTGACCGCAATCGCAGAAATCCTAGGGTGCTATTTTCCTTATTTAATTTTAAATCAAGGTAAAACGCCGTGGCTTTGGCTACCTACTATCTTAAGTTTAGCGGTTTTTGTCTGGCTTTTAACCTTACACCCTGAAGCATCTGGGCGAATTTATGCGATGTATGGCGGAGTCTATATTTTTATGGCATTGATGTGGCTCCGCTGGGTTGATGGCGTGAGTTTGAGCCGTTGGGACATCATCGGTGCAGGCATTGTTTTGCTTGGTGCATTGGTGATTATCTTACAACCATCATCGTCCTAATAGAGAATACGCTTAACACGACTAAAGTGTAATTTCCTTTTTATCCAAATTCATATACGCTAAATCTTATCATCTTTACATCAATGATGTAAGTTAGGCAATATGAAAAGGTTAAGCCTTATGATTTACTTGATATTTTTATTGTAAATAATGAATATCAAAAATAATCATGTAAGAGTCATTAACATTTTCGTGCAATTTTAGTAAAATTCAACTGTCATAAATCCTGCTTGTTGCGTAATTTAGGGGAATGATTGTTTGCTATTGCGAATTGAGCCTATAGCATAAAATCATAGCTTAAAATCAACAAGTCATTTTCAATATAGAGGAATAACACCGTGCTACAAGCTTACCGCCAACACGTTGCTGAACGTGCCGCACTCGGAGTCCCACCGAAACCACTTGATGATGCTCAAACAGCTGCATTAGTTGAATTATTAAAAAATCCACCAGCAGGTGAAGAAGCATTTTTAGTTGATTTACTTGAAAATCGTGTACCAGCAGGTGTAGACCAAGCCGCTTATGTGAAAGCTGGATTCTTAGCTGCTGTTGCAAAAGGTGAAACATCTTCACCATTAGTTAGCCCAGAGCGTGCTGTTTACTTATTAGGCACAATGTTAGGTGGCTATAACGTTCAACCTTTAATTGACTTACTTGACAATGCTCAATTAGGTGGTCTTGCTGCAGATGCGTTAAAGAAAACTTTACTTGTATTTGATGCGTTCCATGACGTTGCAGATAAAGCAAAAGCAGGCAATGCCAATGCAAAAGCTGTTTTAGAGTCTTGGGCTGAAGCAGAGTGGTTTACAAGCCGTCCTGACGTACCAGAAGAAATTAAAATCACCGTATTTAAAGTTACAGGTGAAACAAATACCGATGACCTTTCACCTGCTCAAGACGCATGGAGCCGTCCAGATATTCCATTACACGCAACTGCAATGTTGAAAAACGTGCGTGATGGTATCAACCCAGAAAAAGCGGGTGAAGTTGGCCCAATTAAACAAATCGAAGCATTGATTGCAAAAGGCAACCAAGTTGCTTATGTAGGTGATGTTGTGGGTACAGGTTCAAGCCGTAAATCTGCAACAAACTCTGTTTTATGGTTCTTTGGTGATGATATTCCACACATTCCAAACAAACGTGATGGCGGTGTGTGCTTAGGTGGTAAAATTGCTCCTATCTTCTTTAACACAATGGAAGATGCAGGTGCATTACCAGTTGAGATTGATGTTACGAATATGAACATGGGCGACGAAGTTGTATTAAAAATCAATAAAGATACAGCTATCGTAACTGCATTTAAAGATGGTCAGCAAATCGCTGAAGCTCCTTTAAAAACACCTGTACTTTTAGATGAAGTACGTGCAGGTGGTCGTATTAACTTAATTATTGGTCGTGGTTTAACAGGTAAAGCTCGTGAAGCATTAGGTTTACCTGCGTCTAATTTATTCCGTCAGCCACAACAACCAGCAGATACAGGCAAAGGCTTTACTCAAGCTCAAAAAATGGTAGGTCGTGCGTGTGGTCTTCCAGAAGGTCAAGGTATCCGCCCAGGAACTTACTGCGAACCAAAAATGACAACGGTTGGTTCTCAAGATACAACAGGCCCTATGACACGTGATGAATTAAAAGATTTAGCGTGCTTAGGTTTCTCTGCTGACTTAGTAATGCAATCATTCTGTCATACTGCGGCGTATCCAAAACCAGTTGATGTTCAAACTCATCACACATTACCAGACTTTATTATGAACCGTGGTGGTGTGTCATTACGCCCTGGTGATGGTGTTATTCACTCTTGGTTAAACCGTATGTTATTACCAGATACTGTAGGTACAGGTGGTGACTCTCATACTCGTTTCCCTATCGGTATTTCATTCCCAGCAGGTTCAGGCTTAGTTGCGTTTGCTGCTGCAACTGGGGTAATGCCTTTAGATATGCCAGAATCTGTATTGGTGAAATTTAAGGGTAAAATGCAACCAGGGATTACATTGCGTGACCTTGTACATGCAATCCCTTACTATGCAATCAAAGCAGGCGATTTAACGGTTGAGAAGAAAGGTAAGAAAAATATCTTCTCTGGTCGTATCTTAGAAATCGACTTAACTGAAATGGAAACTGACTTAACAGTCGAGCAAGCATTTGAGTTATCAGACGCATCTGCTGAACGTTCTGCTGCAGGCTGTTCAATCACATTATCTGAAGAGAAAGTGGCTGAATACTTACGCTCTAACATCGTGATGTTAAAGTGGATGATTGCTCAAGGTTATGGTGATGCGCGCACAATGGCTCGCCGTGTAGAAAACATGGAAAAATGGTTAGCTAACCCAAGCTTAATCAAAGCTGATGCAGACGCTGAATACGCAAAAGTGTATGAAATCGACTTATCAGAAATCAAAGAGCCAATCCTTTGCTGTCCAAATGACCCAGATGATGCGAAATTATTATCTGAAGTTCAAGGTGCGAAAATTGATGAAGTATTCATCGGTTCTTGTATGACAAATATCGGTCATTTCCGTGCAGCAGGTAAATTGTTAGATAAAGTTGAAGGTGGTTCTTTAGCAACTCGCTTATGGTTAGCTCCACCAACACGTATGGACGAACGTCAATTAATGGACGAAGGTTTATACAATGTGTATGGTCGTGCAGGGGCTCGTACAGAGATGCCGGGTTGTTCATTATGTATGGGTAACCAAGCACGTATTGCGAAAGGTTCTACAGCCGTTTCAACTTCTACACGTAACTTCCCGAACCGTTTAGGTCAAGATACCAATGTTTACTTAGCATCTGCTGAGTTAGCATCTGTTGCATCTATCTTAGGTAAGTTGCCAACTGTTGAAGAATATCAACAATATGCTGCTCAAATTGATAGCATGGCAGGCGATATTTATAAATACTTAAACTTCGACCAAATGACAGATTATACTGATTCTGCAAATGGTGTTGATGTTAAAAAAGTAGATAAGAAAATCGTTGCAGCACAATTAACTTAATCATTGATTGAGTGAAAATAGGGGCTTAGATATATGCTAAGTCCCTATTTTTTTTCATGTTTTCTTTTATAATAGTTATAACTTGATTTTTGAAATATGTAGGAGAAACATATGGGAATTTACCATTGTAATCAATGTAAACATACTGCTGAACATTCAGCAGAAAATGTTACGATTGCCTGTGCAAATTGTAATACGCCTGCAAAAGTATATAATGCAACGGTTTTTACACAACATTTAATTGATTTGCTTCGCAAAGCAACATTAGAAAATAATCAATTAAAAGAAAGATTAGCCGAATTTCAAAAAGATGATGAAGATGTAGAACCAGTCCAGCAAGCATCATCAGTTGATAATATATCGCTGACTCAAACTAATACATTAGCAACAGCAGAACAGCATTATCCTGTAAAATTTATGTTGGAGCAAAAAGGCGTTAAACCAACCTTTGATTATCAAACGGTCAATACTCAAGGATATTATGATGAAGCGTCCGAGAATATTGGACAAAACTTCAATTTATTTAAAGATGTTTTATCTAAAATTTCATGGGCGTATGCTAAAAAACATAATGGAATTAATTTTGATTTAACAAAATATTCACAAGCTGAAGCTCAAAAAATTAATGCAATTTGCCGTAGTTTTTATAATTACACCTTATTTTCTCGTTACGTTTATCAAAAACAATCTAAAACTATTAACCTTGCTTTGCAATCTGCAATGCCTATTCGTAAATTCTTTTTAGGAGAATGGTTAGAGTGGTATGTATTGAATCGCATTTTAGCATTGATTGAACAAGCGAAACAACGCCCAAATTTTTCATGTGCGAGAAGTGTTAATATTCAATTTCAAAATAATCAAGATAAACATGAACTTGATATTGTATTTGTTAATCAACGCAAGGAATTGTTTATTATTGAATGTAAATCTGGTGAATACCGCCAAGATTTAAATAAATATTTAACCTTAAGAAAACGCCTCAATTTACCTGCTGATAAATTTTCGATTTTAGTTACAGATGTCAATGAAGTTCAAGCTCAATCAATGACCGCAATGTATGAATTAAACTTTATTACACTAGAAAAGTTAGAAGATTATCTCAAAGCAATGATTTTCTAAAGATAAATGGGGAAATTTTCCCCATTATTCATCTATTTGGTGTGCAATCGCCTTTAAAATCACATCCATACTAAACCCACGATATTGTAAAAAACGGATTTGTTTTGCTTTGAGTTTTGGGTCTTTTGCAATTTCCGCACCAAATTTTTTAAGTTTTAATTGATAGGCGTGCTGTAACCAATCAATATCATGTAATTCATCTTCCACTAATTCTACATCTAAGCCTTTTTCCTGCAATGCGTGTTTAATACAATGCACCCCTTTTCCTTTACGGATTTGGCTAGCCAGTAAGGTTTCTGCGACACGTTGGTCGCTTTGATAATGGCTTTCTGCGAGTTCTTGCACAAGTTGAATCACTTCTTGCTCATCAACCGCATATAGGGATAATTTGGCAATTAATTCGGCTTGTGAATATTCTCTACGAGTGAGTAGAGCAAAGGCATAGGAGCGTAGGCGTGTTCCTGTTAATGTTTTTTCAGCTGGTTTTTTATTATACATTGATAATGTCCTAGGTAAAAAATAAAACGCCTACAAAATAGGCGTTTTACTCTAAAGTAAGATGTTTATTTTAAAACTCATCTTCAATAAATTCTTCTTGGTCGTGAGATGAATCACCTGTTGATGCTACGACCAAATTATTTAATGCTAATTGGCGAACTTGTTGATTGATTTCTTGGAAAATTTCTGGATTTTCTTCAAAATAACGAATCACATTGTTTTTACCTTGACCAATCTTATTACCATTATAGGAGTACCATGCCCCTGCTTTTTTGATAATTTCATGTTCAGTTGCAATGTCAATGACTTCGCCTAAGTAGTTAATGCCTTTGCCGTATAAGATTTGGAATTGTGCTTCACGGAACGGGGGAGCCATTTTATTTTTAACGACTTTGACTTTAGTTTCTGAACCGATGATTTCATCGCCATCTTTCACTTGTCCAGTACGGCGGATATCTAAACGTACAGACGCATAGAATTTTAACGCATTTCCGCCTGTTGTCGTTTCTGGACTGCCGAACATAACCCCAATTTTCATACGAATTTGGTTAATAAATACAACCATACAATTTGAGCGTTTGGCATTCCCTGTAATTTTACGCAAGGCTTGGCTCATTAAACGTGCGTGTAAGCCCATGTGTGAATCGCCCATTTCACCTTCAATTTCGGCTTTTGGTGTAAGAGCGGCAACAGAGTCCACGACAATTAAATCAACCGCACCTGAACGTACAAGCATATCTGCAATTTCTAGGGCTTGTTCGCCATTATCAGGTTGAGAAACGAGTAAGTTGTCAATATCAACCCCGAGTTTGCGTGCATATTGTGAATCTAAGGCGTGTTCTGCATCGATGAAGGCACAAGTTCCGCCTAATTTTTGGCATTGAGCGATGACTTGTAAGGTGAGTGTGGTTTTACCTGAACTTTCAGGCCCAAAAATTTCTACAATTCGTCCTTTTGGTAATCCGCCAATCCCAAGGGCAATATCCAATGAGAGCGACCCTGTGGAAACAGATTCTACCGGCTGAATGGTATTATCTCCTAAACGCATAATGGTATTTTTACCAAAACTTTTCTCAATTTGTGCAAGTGCTGCATTGAGTGCTTTCGTTTTATTCTCGTCCATTTTTAACCTCAAACTACGATTCTAAACTACTAAACTGTCTTACTGTGCTTTACGATTTACATCTCACATCATGATGTAAAATGTGTGCATATACTGACAGGTTTTGATGGCGTTGTAAATTGTTTTTTTGTATGAATCGGTTATGTTCTAGGTATTTTTTTAGGGAGTGTTGAACATATTTTTGGTCATGTTCAACGTCTCATGATTAGTTTTTTTTCATTTTGCTTTTAATAGCATATTCTAAACTAAGATTTTTTTTACCAAATAATTCTCGTAGTTGGTTAAGTGCTTGGTCAGTTGGGTGAATATCCCATGATTGAGCCAGTTGTAGTTTTACATTGGCGTAGGGTTGTTCAATGTGCAAGATAATTGGAATGCGTTTTGCGTGCTGTTCTTGGCAATAGGGTAGTAACGATTGTTGTAAATTCTCAATAAAAGATGGCGTTAGATGATGTTCATTTAACTGTAAATGCAGGGCTGTCGCTCGGCGTAATCGAATATCATAGACGCTAAATGCACGGACAAGGCGAGTGTAGGGGAGTTCTTGTTCGGTGTTAAATCGTTCAATCACATCACCTTCAATCACAATAATTTGTTCCAGTTTTAGGATTTCTTTAAAGCGTTCAAAGCGTTCAAGACTGCAATTTACTTCAATGCGTGCGGTGCCATCATCTAAACGAATCACGACACGATTAGGAAATGTTGCAATGTCAATAATCAGTCCTGCAAAAAAGGTTGGTTTGTTTTTTGCGGTTGCGGTCAATTCGTTAAGTTTTTTGTGAATATAATGTTTTAATTCTGAACGATAGGCATCAATCGGGTGTCCTGTGAGATATAAACCTAAGGTATCTTTTTCGCCCTTAAGTCGAACATCATCTGCCCACGGTTTAATCGGTTGGCTCGGTTTGTGTTGAACTTCTTCCACTTCGCCAAATAAGTCCATCATACCAGATTCTCGGTTTTTGCGTGCTTGGTCAGCGGCTTGAATCGCATCTGGTAATTGGTGCATTAAATCGGCTCGTTCTAGCCCTAAGCAGTCTAATGCTCCTGCTCGAATCAAGGCTTCCATAGTGCGTTTGTTGATTTTTTTCATATCAACACGATGGCAGAAATCAAATAAATCAACAAATTCACCTTGTTTTTGCCGAGATTCAATCACCGATTGCATGGCGTGTTCGCCAACGCCTTTAATCGCACCTAAGCCATAGACGATGGTTTTAGCATCGCTGGCAGTAAATTGGTACATGGAATGGTTAATGGAAGGGGGCAGAAGATTTAAGCCTAAACCACGGCAGTCTTCAATTAAAAAAACCACATTATCGGTATTGGTCATTTCCGAAGAGAGTACCGCCGACATAAATTCTGATGGATAATGGGTTTTGAGCCATGCGGTATGATAGGCAACAACGCCATAAGCAGCAGAATGTGATTTGTTAAAACCATATCCTGCAAATTTTTCCATTAAATCGAAAATACCGCCTGAAATGGTTTCAGGGATTTCTCGTTGTAATGCCCCTTCCACAAAAATGGCTCGTTGTTTTGCCATTTCTTCAGGTTTCTTTTTCCCCATGGCACGGCGTAGCATATCCGCACCGCCCAAGGTGTAATTAGCCAACACTTGGGAAATTTGCATCACCTGTTCTTGATAGACAATGACCCCATAGGTATTGCTTAAAATAGGCTCTAGGTCTGGGTGGTCATATTCAACTTTTTCACGTCCATGTTTACGGTCAATGTACATTTCAACCATGCCAGCATCAAGAGGGCCAGGGCGGTATAAGGCACACATGGCAATAATATCTTCAATGTTACTTGGTGCAAGTTTCGCCAAGTATTTTTTCATGCCTGAACTTTCAAGTTGGAAGACTGCCGTGGTTTTTGCTTGTTTTAATAGGGCATAGGTTGCAGGGTCATCAAGGGGAATATATTCTAGCATTAATGCAGGTTCACCCTGTTTTTCACGGGTTTTATTGATGTTTTTTAGTGCGTCATTGATGACCGTTAGGTTACGCAAGCCTAAAAAGTCAAATTTAACTAATCCAGCAGATTCGACATCATCTTTATCGTATTGGCTGACACGGTTTGTACCATCAGCATCACAAAGTACCGCTGAAAAATCGGTGAGTTTGCTTGGTGCAATTACAACACCGCCTGCGTGTTTGCCTGTATTACGAGTAATGCCTTCTAGTTTTAAACCCATTTCCCAAATTTCGCTGGCATCTTCATGGTCAGGGTTGTTGGGATTGGTGATAATATCTTTGAGTGCAGGTTCTGCGTTAATCGCATCTGCTAGGCTTGTCCCCGGTTTACTTGGAATTAGTTTGGATAATTTATCTGCCAATCCATACGATTTGCCTTGTACACGAGCAACATCTTTAATCACCCCTTTGGCTGCCATAGTACCAAAGGTTGCAATTTGCGAAACGGCATCACGTCCGTAGGTTTCGGCAACGTATTGAATGACTCTATCCCGTCCATCAATACAGAAATCTACGTCAAAGTCTGGCATTGAAACACGTTCAGGGTTTAAGAATCGTTCAAATAGTAATTCGTAACGTAGTGGGTCAAGGTCGGTAATTTTTAAACTGTATGCCACTAATGAGCCAGCACCTGAACCACGCCCCGGGCCGACAGGGACATCATTATTTTTTGCCCATTGAATAAAGTCCATCACGATTAAGAAATAGCCTGGAAAGCCCATTTGTAAAATGACTTTGACTTCGTATTCTAAACGTTCATCATAGGCTTTGCGTATGTCTGCCCAATGTTCATCACGTTGAGCAGGGGGATAAAGTAGCTCTAAACGCTCTTCTAGCCCTTGTTTGGACACATGATGGAAAAAGGTTTCAATGGTGTGTCCTTCAGGAATTGGGTATTCAGGCAAGAAATAAGTGCCTAACTGCAAAGAAACCGTACAACGTTGAGCAATATAATAGGTATTTTCAATCGCAGATGGAATGTCTGCAAATAATTCGCTCATTTGTTGATGGGTTTTAAAATATTGCTCAGGGCTATAACATTTTGGACGGCGTTCATCGCCTAAGGTATAACCTTCAGCAATACAGACACGAGCTTCATGTGCATCAAAATCATCTGCACTTAAGAAATGTACATCGTTGTGGGCAATGACACCTAAATGATATTGTTCAGCATATTTAACCGCTTCACGAATAAAATCTTCTTCTTGTGGACGTTGAGTACGGCTAAGTGCAAAATATAGACGATTACCAAAAACGCTCTGCCATTGTTGTATAAACGGTTCTGCCTTACTTGGATTGGTCGATGCTAACATTTGCCCAATCTCGCTTTGTAGCCCCATTAAGACAATTAAACCTTCATGTTGTTGTAAAATCCATTCACTTTTTACGCACGGAATATCTTGTTGTTGTCCTTCTAAATAACCACGAGAGACGATTTCAGTTAAATTTTTAAAGCCTTGTTGATTCATTGCCAACAAGGTGAGCCGATGTTGAGCATCATTTAGGCGGATTTGACTGCCTAAAATGGGTTTAATGCCATGCTCTAAACAAGCCTTATAAAACTTAATAGTGGCGTGTAAATTTGATAAATCGGTAATGGCAAGTGCAGGCATCTCATCAGCCACGGCAACCTTCATCAACTCAGGAATACGCACAATCGATTCCGTAATTGAATATTCAGTCATCATACCTAAATGAACAAAACGCATACAGCTTACCTAAACAAAGAAAAATTAGCCCATCATTCTAACATAAAAATGTAACATCAGCGTATTATAAAGTAAGTCCATCTTGCTTTTTTAGGCTTAAAAACGTATAGTACTTCACGTTTCTTGATATTCTTATTTTGAGAAAAATGTAATGACAATGATAAAACGATTACGCCGTTTTTTTCCTTCTTTTTTTCTGCTTTCGGCTGTTCTTTATACGGGTACGGCAGTTGCTTATCAATACCAATATGCGGTTTATAGTCCTGAACTCTTAAAACAAGCCAAAGCAGGTGATGCAGTTGCTCAAAATAAAATGGGCGATGCACACTATCAAGGAAATGGGATTGTCCAAGATTATAAACTTGCCTTTGAATGGTACTCCAAAGCGGCAAAGCAAGGGAATTTAGATGCAATGGATTCCCTAGCACTGATGTATGGAAATGGACAATACGTCAAATATGACATGGCACAAGCAGAAAAATGGTATAAAACCGCTGCCAAAAAAGGACATCACGCATCACAATATATGTTGTATTTACTATATCGTGAAGGTGAAAGCTCCATTAAGCCCAATAAACAACTTGCTTTAGAATATCTACAACAAGCTGCTGAACATGGCAATGCAGATGCTCAATTTGATTTAGCCTATCGCTATGAAAAAGGCATTGATATTGAACCTGATGTGAAAAAAGCAGTACATTATTACCAGCTTTCTGCACAACAAGGCAACCCATACGCACAAAATAATTTAGGTTTGATGTACGAACATGGTACAGGGGTTGAACAAGACTACCATAAAGCTGTGCAATGGTATGCAAGTGCTGTGGCACAAAGCAATGGTGCAGCAGCCAGCAATTTAGGAAAGCTCTATGTATATGGCTATGGCGTAGAAAAAAACTACAAAACAGCATTAGCCTATTTTGCACAAACGCATGGTGTTGCACATTTAGACTATTTAGCAGAATTAATCGAAATTTATGCAAATGGGGGCTATGGGGTACAACAAGATATTCAAAAAGCCAATGAATATCGTACACTTTTGCTTAAATTACGACAACAAGCTCACTAAGAACCTGTTCACAATTAATTATGCTTTGATATTGTTGTAGAATATTTGATTAAAAAGAATTGCTTTTTTGCCAAAAATGGTTAAATCTTGCTTTTCTGCGTCAAAAACTTGCTTGATAGAACAACTATCAACCTGCGTTTTTTCCTTGAAAAGCTGGCGATTTATCTCATTTTTGCCTAAAAAAATTAATCATGAACAGGTTCTAAAAAACCATTGTATCTTGTGCCGTAAAAATGTATATTAGTTCACACTTTATTTTTTAATAGGAAAAAGTGCTATGCAAAATATACATTGGTTACGTTCTGCTTTAATGGCGAGCATATTGGCAACAGGCTTAGGTATTTCATCAATTTCTATGGCGTATGAATACCAACATGGCAAATACAGTGCTGAAACCTTAAAATTAGCAGAACAAGGGAATGCGGATGCTCAAAATACCCTTGGCGATGCCTATTATGCAGGCAATGGCGTTGAAGAAAATATGAAAACTGCCTTTGAATGGTATTCAAAAGCAGCCAAACAAGGTCAAGTCAATGCCATGGTTGCACTCGCTGATATGTATGAAAATGGCGACTATGTCAAATATGACATCAAACAAGCAGAAAAATGGTACAAATCCGCTGCCGATAAAGGCAATGCAGAAGCTCAATATGCCCTTTATTCACTTTATTTAGAAGGGGAAGGGAGCATCAAAGCCAACCAAAAACGTGCCTTAAGTTATCTAACTAAAGCGGCGGATAATGGGCATGATGATGCTCAATTTACCCTTGCTTTAAGCTATGAAGAAGGATTGCAGGGAATTAAGCCAGACCTAAACAAAGCGATTCATTATTATCAACTGGCGGTGAAACAAAACCATCCGTATGCTCAAAATAACTACGCCTTATTACTTCAAGATGGCAATGGGGTTGCTCAAAATATTCCTGAAGCAATGAAATTATTTGAACAATCTTATGCAAAAGGCAATGATGTTGCAGGTGGTAATTTAGGCGATTTATACTATCAAGGAAAATATGTAGAGAAAGACTACAAAAAAGCCGTTAAATATTTTGAAGAGATTATCGAATTAGGCAATGTCGATTATTTAAGAGAATTGATTGATATTTATACGACTGGCGGTTATGGTGTGCGTGCTAATGCCAAAAAAGTCAAAGAATACCAAGAAATCTTACATATGATTGAAAATGCAGATGAATATGGTGAAGATGCTGAATCGGAGCATGACCATCAACACTAAAACTGCGTACAAATTGGTGTGAATACTGTTGCAGGGATTCAACAGAAATTAGCATGACAGTCTGTCAAAAAATAGGTACAATGCTTATATTGTACCTATTTTTTATGATGATAGTAATGCGAGTATTAGGTTTAGAAACATCGTGCGATGAAACAGGTTTAGCCCTGTATGACAGCGAACAAGGCTTATTGGGGCAAGTATTATACAGTCAAATTCAATTACATGCGGAATATGGGGGCGTTGTGCCTGAACTTGCATCTCGAGACCATGTCCGCAAATTAATTCCATTACTCGAAGAATTATTACAAAAAACAGGTACCCATAAACACGAAATTGATGCAGTTGCTTACACACGAGGCCCTGGCTTAATGGGAGCATTAATGACAGGGGCATTATTTGGGCGAACCCTTGCTTTTGCTCTGAATAAACCTGCGATTGGCGTACATCACATGGAAGGGCATTTACTTGCACCGTTACTTTCCGCACAACCTGCAGAATTTCCTTTTGTTGCTTTATTGGTTTCAGGCGGACACACACAGTTGATGGCAGTTTATGGCATTGGACAATATGAATTATTGGGCGAATCGATTGATGATGCAGCAGGAGAAGCATTTGACAAAGTTGCTAAAATGATGAATTTGCCTTACCCCGGGGGGCCCAACATTGCCAAATTAGCAGAACAAGGCGACCCATTGGCATTTGAATTTCCACGCCCAATTTTACACCAAGGTTTAGATTTTTCCTTTAGCGGTTTAAAAACAGCGGTCGCCGTGCAACTAAAAAAGAATG
>JBHACK010000134.1:0-4200 GCA_041854545.1 Acinetobacter sp.
AAAGAAGAAGTGAAACCAAGTTTTGGTTTAGGCAAATTACAAACCATCGTGTTTGAAGAAACGGTCGAAACACAATTACGCCAACCGACATTTATCACCGAATATCCAGCGGAAACCTCACCATTGGCACGCCGTAATGATGAAAATCCACACATTACCGACCGTTTTGAGTTTTTTATTGGCGGACGTGAATTGGCAAATGGCTTTAGCGAGTTAAATGACCCAATCGACCAAGCAGAACGTTTCCAAGCACAAGTCGCAGAAAAAGATGCAGGCGATGATGAAGCCATGCACTATGATGCGGACTTTATCGAAGCATTAGAATATGGCTTACCGCCAACTGCAGGCGAAGGTATTGGCATTGACCGTTTAGTCATGTTATTTGCAGATGCACCGAGTATCCGTGATGTGATTTTATTCCCACATATGCGTCGTAAAGAAGGTTAATCTTTACCCAAACAAAATCCCTTAAGCCATTCAACTTAAGGGATTTTTTATTTTAGAGCATTTAAAATTTAGCCTGTATTCCGCAATCCTTGAGCCACACCATTAATGGTTAAATGAATTAATTGTAATAAACGTTCATCATCTAAACTTTGGTCGGCTTTTAATGCACCATGTTGCCCACGGCGTTGCTTTAATAACGACACTTGTAACCAGTTTAACGCATTCAGATAAGGTAAACGCAAGGTTAAAGAACGAGCTAACGGACGGTTATCGGTCAATAAGGTTTCTTGCTGAATTAATTGCAATAATGCCTGTTTACTGCGTTGATATTCCGCCTCAATCATGGCATAAATTGCTTGAGCAGATGCCTTATCTTCCGCTAAATCCAAATAATGTTCTGCAATACTTAAATCTGTTTTTGCCATCACCTGTTCCATATTGGATAACATCGCATGGAAAAAGGCACTATGTTGTGCGTGTTGTTGCAATTGAGCCAAATAATCGGGTTGCTCTTCAATTAACTGTTGAATTGCTGTACCAAAGCCATACCATGCAGGCAACATCAAACGATTTTGCATCCAAGAAAATACCCACGGAATTGCTCGCAAATCTTGAATTCGAGCTAAGGTCTTACGACTTGCAGGGCGAGAGCCAATATTTAAACTGGCAATTTCCGTAATTGGACTGGTTTGCAAGAAATAATCAATAAAATCTTGATGTTCAATCAATGCACGATAATGGTTAAATGCGTAATTTGACAATTTTGACATCAAAGCAAAATCAGGTGTCATAGTTGAATGTGGCAAGACGGTTGCTTTTAAGGTCGCCGCAACCAACATTTCCAAATGATGTTCTGCATTATTTGCCTCCGCATATTTAGCAGTAATCACTTCCCCTTGTTCGGTAATACGAATTTGACCTGCCACCGAACCCGCTGGTTGAGCCAAAATCGCCTCAAATGAAGGGCCTCCACCACGCCCTACACTTCCACCACGTCCGTGGAATAATCGCATACGAATCTCATGTTTCGCAAAAATTTGCACTAACTTTTCTTCTGCTTGATATAACGACCATTGACTTGTAACATAGCCACCATCTTTATTACTATCCGAATAGCCTAGCATAATTTCTTGTGTATGCTGACGACTGGCTAATAATTGACGATACCATGTTTTTGACAATAATTCGTCCATCACCCCAATGCAATTTTGTAAAGCCTCAATCGTTTCAAACAATGGCACAATATTTAAACGACTGTTTGGCACACCATTTTCCACGACCAATAGCCCTGTTTCCTTCATAATCAAGGCTAATGCCAACATATCACTAATCGTTTCACAGTTCGAGATAATACTTTGCTCAATCGCAGATTCGCCATATTCACGCTTAATTTCACTTGCGGTTAAGAAAATATTTAACTCTTTTTGCGTTTGCTCATCATACTGTACATACGGGCTATACAATGGACGAGCGGTCGCCAATTCACGCAACAATACACGCTGACGAGCCGTCTCCGATAACGACAAATAATCTTCTAAATCCGCATGTTTAAACAAATCATGTACCGTTTGAGCATGAATTTGAGCATGCTGACGCAAATCCAACGGCATCAAATAAAAACCAAACAAACTCACCGAACGCATCAAACCACTTAATCGCCCTTGAGCCAAATATTCACTGCCATTTTCCATTAACGATTGATAAATCTTTTGCAAATCTTGCAAAAACTCATCACTTGTTTGATACGGTTCAGCTGTACCAAAACGACAACCATAATTTAAGCCAAAACGATGACTGGTTGCCACAATGCGAGCCGATAACAACGCCACTACACGACGATACGGCTCTTCCGTACGAGAGACTTGAGCATCAGGCGATTGTTCTGCCAATGCCAATACATCCGCATTGACCTGAACACGGCGAATCGATAACGGTAATTCCTGATACAATTCCCCTAATTGCTCACGATAATAATAAAATAATGCAGACGTTTGACGCTTAAACGCATAACGCAAGGTTTCCGCATCTACAAATGGATTACCATCACGGTCGCCCCCAATCCAGCCCCCAATCCGCACAACATCTGGCAAATGCACATCTGCATATTGCTCATGCAACTGGTCAGATAAACGTGCATACAATTTTGGTAAGGCTTGGAAAAAACTCAAATCAAAATAACTCACCCCATTTTCAATTTCATCACGCACATTAATTTTAAAATGACGTGTTTCATTGGTTTGCCATAAAGACAATAAAACGGCTTTAATTTGAGCAATATAACGCTGTTTTTGATAACCCATTGCATACTGATATTCATGCAATAACGCACGAATTTGACGATGCAGTTTTAACACACTTTGACGTTGCACTTCTGTTGGGTGAGCCGTTAAAACAGCACTCACAGATAATTGATTTAACTGCTGTTGCAAAGTATGTTGTTGAATCCCTTGCTGTTGAATTTGAGCCAACACCCCTACAAAACTAGAAGGAAACACCTGTTCATCATGCTGTTCATGAATCAAACGACGACGCTCATGATGATGGTCTTCTACAATATTCAACACTTGAGCAAATAAACTACACGCACGAATCAAATTTTCAATTTGACGACTATTTAATAAGGGCAAAACCCGTTCAATCGTCTGTTGCGGATTTTCACCTTGTACTAACTGATGAATGGTTTGAGCCACAACAGGCGATGTCTGCTGTTCTAGCACTTCCAATAAAATATCATTTAATAATTGCGTTTCCGCCATCAAGGGCGAATCTTTGGTTGAATCAAAAATTGTCTCTGCCGACAACATACTCTTTTCAGTTGATTGCATTGGTAAAACCCCTTCATATCCGAATACAACACGCTTTATCAAATCGCTAAACTAGCATAATTTTTTACAAATGTTAATCATTTTTATGCGTTTTCTATGCAAAATCAAAAATCTAAGCAATAAAAAAGAGAGCCTTGCGACTCTCTTTTTAAGCATACATTACGGTATTAAGATGCTTTTTTCTCGCCTTCAGCTGGCTTAGCTTCTGCACCTTCAGCTGGTTTAGCTTCTGGAGCTGGAGCAGCACCTGCTTCTGGAGCTTTCGCATCAGCCGCTGGAGCTGGAGCAGCACCTTCTGGAGCTTTTGCACCTTCAGCCGCTGGAGCAGCACCTTCTGGAGCTTTAGCAGCTTCACCTGCTGGAGCAGCTTGACCTTCTACTGGAGCTGCGTCAACTTTTGCAGCACCTTCAGCAGCTTTTTGTTCAGTTGCAGCAGCTGCAGGAGCTTGCTCAGCTGGTTTTTCAGCAGCTTTCTTTTCGCCACCACATGCAACTAATGCTACAGTTGTTGCTACAGCAGCAACGATTGCTAATTTTTTAAACAACATAGTTAAACTCTCATTCAGTTATAGAGAACAGAAACAAAGTAGTATTATTTTATAACATTAATTCTTCATTAATCTCTAATATAAGACTACCAAACAAGGAACCGTGGCATATAATATCACCGCTAAAAACGAATTTCTATAGATTTTTAATTGGAAATATTCAATTTTTTTAAATTTTAACATTTTATCTCGATAAATCACACGATTTAACACGATAAGCTGTTTTTATTGCCAATGATTAGGGCATCCTGATATTTCGTATTTGCAATTAAAAATGAGAAAAATCGCAGATTTTCAAGGAAAATTGTGTAGTTGATATTGAAATATCAACAAGCAATTTGACGATGAAAATCAAGATTTAGCCATTTTTAATGCAAAAA
>JBHACK010000135.1:0-11011 GCA_041854545.1 Acinetobacter sp.
AACAATATCATTTTAGTAGAGAGATTTTTTATGATGCTAGTGTTTATCAAAAATTACGTTTTAGCATTTATATTTTTATTTATTATGTTAGTTGGTGTCTGTGTTATTTTCACAGGAACTGAAGGATTACTTGAATATTTAACAATAGAGTGGAAAAATTGTTTGTTGTGGACAAGTATTCCAGCGTTCTGTTTAGCAGTACACAACTATAGTAAACAGCGTAAAGATATAGGGTAAATTGTATAAAGATTCTATTTACTCTATTTTGTAGTAGTAAGGAGCATTAAAAATGCGTGAATTATTGTTATAGATTGGAGTAGGTAAATGTATTTCATTTTTTTTAAATGGTTTCTTATCGTGTTTTGTGCATTTTTGGTATTAATGAGCTGTGGTTGGTTATATGCTGATATTGTATTATCTAATGGCACAATCAATGATACATGGAACTATTTTATACAAAATTTTACAAGTGTTGTTTTGAAATTGGTTGCGATTGCTTTTCCACAGGCTATCATTTTAACGTTATGGGAAAAGAGAAAGAAACTAATTCAAAAATAAAGTACGGGAGTATTAACTATGCGTGAAATATCTTTGAGTGAATTAAATTTTGTCTTTGGTGGTGAACATATACAAAAATGATTGTTAGATTCAAGATAAAATAAAATATATTTTAGTTTTTTGAATGGTTTTTGATAGTTTTTTTACCTATATGATATTAATAATGAGATGGGAAAGAAAAAACTCAATAAATTGTTTAATTATCCTATTTAAAGAAATTATCCTCAAAAATATAGGCATAAATTTTTAAGGATAACTTTATATTGAATAACGTTTTATCTTCTACGCTGTTTCTTCACTCCAGTTTCTCTCGGTGGCAACCCAGTATGTTGCGTTAGCACTTTTCCTTTTTTCGGTGTTGCTTGAGTTGTTGTATGATGTTGTCCGGTTCGTTTAACACTATCCCCTGCCACGGTTGAATTTTTCTTCCGAGCCGATTTATATTCCCCTGTTCCTGTCCCCACAGGTTGATAGGTTGGAATTAAATGCTGTTTACTATTGCCAATTAAATCACTTCTGCCCATTTCTTTTAAGGCATGGCGTAACAACTCCCAATTATTTGGGTCATGGTAACGTAAAAAGGCTTTATGTAAACGGCGACGTTTCTCACCTTTAACAATATCAACATCTTCACTGGTACGAGATACTTTCGCTAGTGGATTTTTCCCTGAATAATACATGGTCGTTGCGGTTGCCATTGGGCTTGGATAAAAGGTTTGTACTTGGTCAGCACGGAAACCATGTTTCTTCAGCCAAATTGCCAAATTCATCATATCATAATCGCTAGTTCCGGGGTGAGCGGCGATAAAATAAGGAATCAAATATTGCTCTTTACCTGCTTCTTTACTAAAACGGTCAAACATCTGTTTAAAGCGGTCATAAGTACCAATCCCCGGTTTCATCATTTTAGATAAAGGGGCTTGTTCGGTATGTTCAGGTGCAATTTTCAGATATCCACCCACATGATGAGTTACTAATTCTTTGACATATTCAGGATTTAACACCGCCAAATCATAACGCAATCCTGAACCAATCAAAATCTTTTTAATGCCTTTGATGGCACGAGCTTTACGATAAAGCTCTGTAAGTGGAGCATGGTCGGTATGTAGATTTTGACACACTCCGGGGTAAACACATGAAGGTTTACGGCAATTCTTCTCAATTTCAGGGTCTTTACAATGCAAGCGATACATATTCGCCGTTGGCCCCCCAAGGTCAGAAATAATGCCAGTAAAATTTGGTGCGGTATCACGGATTTTTTCCACTTCTCTTAAAATGGACTCTTCCGAACGATTTTGGATAATTCGCCCTTCATGTTCGGTAATGGAGCAGAAGGTACAGCCCCCAAAACAGCCCCGCATAATATTGACCGAAAACTTAATCATATCAAAGGCAGGGAAACGAGCATTGCCATAACTTGGGTGTGGCAAGCGAGCATAAGGCAAATCAAAAATATAATCCATCTCTTCGGTGGTCAGCGGAATCGGTGGTGGATTTAGCCAAACATCTCTATCGCCATGACGTTGCACTAAGGCTCGAGCATTGCCGGGGTTGGTTTCTAGGTGCAAAATACGATTGGCATGGGCATACATCACACGGTCATTTGCCACTTGCTCAAAACTTGGCATACGAATCACTGCCAATTCTCGTGGCGGTAATTTATGTTTAATTGCTTTTGATGGTTTGAGATTCACAATTTGCGTATCGCTTGGCAGTTCATCACCTGCTTTAACGATTGGATTTTCAACCACATCTTTATTAAAATTTTGATATTGCTTAGGTTTATTTTGCTCAATTTCACAATCGGCAACATCTTCCATCATCACATAAGGATTGATAATAGGGTCAACTCGCCCAACAGTATCCACATCATTACTGGCAATTTCGATAAAATCCTTTTTCAGATGGCGATTGGATTTATTTAAAATAAATGCCGTACCACGCACATCGACAATGGTTTTGATGGATTCACCACGAGCCAACCGGTGCATAATTTCAATCAATGCTCGTTCGCCATTGCCATAAACCAAAATATCAGGTTTTGCGTCCATTAAAATCGAGCGACGCACTTTATCTGACCAATAATCATAATGGGCAATACGGCGTAAACTGCCTTCAATTCCGCCTAAAATAATTGGGACATCACCAAAGGCTTCACGGCAACGCTGACAATACACCGTCGCCGCACGGTCAGGGCGTTTATTCGGCACATTATCAGGGGAATAGGCATCATCAGAACGGATTTTGCGGTCAGCCGTATAGCGGTTAATCATAGAATCCATATTGCCTGCGGTTACGCCAAAGGCAATGTTTGGTTTGCCTAGCACTTTAAACGCATCGGCTGATGTCCAATCAGGTTGGGCAATAATACCAACACGAAAGCCTTGAGCTTCCAGCGTACGTCCAATGACCCCTGAACAAAACGATGGGTGGTCAATATAGGCATCACCGCACACTAAAATAAAATCGCAACTGTCCCAACCGAGAATATCCATTTCTGCTTTGGACATGGGTAAAAATGGTGCAGGTTCAAAACAACTTGCCCAATATTTGTCATAATCTAAAATATTTTTGGCAGTTTGGCGGTGTTTATAAGCGGTGGACATAGCGTGGCTCTTTGGCTTAGCAAAATGGGTTGATGAAAAATATTCATTTTAACATGAATTTTATTAAAATAATGTGTGATGATGTAACTTCAATACAGGAAATCAAACTGAACAACATGAAAAACTTGACATCTAATTCAAGATATTTTAAAAGAGAGAAAAGTTAAGCAGGGGTATGATGATGAATCAAACATCAACACAAACAACATCAAACGAAATTATCGATATTGATGTGGAGCAATTAGAACACTTATTACAACTTCAAAAACAAGCCTATCAACGCCACCCTATGCCTTCTGCTCAAGAACGAATAGAGCGATTGAACCGACTTAGAACAACATTATTAAAACATCAAGATGCACTGATTTTGGCAATTCATCAAGATTATGGCAATCGTTCCATGATGGAAACTAAAATAGGTGAATTATTGACCTGTTTGGAGCATATCAAATATTACAGTAAACATCTTACAAAATGGATGAAACCATCAAAACGTACTGTCAGTATGCTACATCAACCTGCAAAAGCGTGGGTACAATATCAACCTTTGGGCGTTGTAGGCATTATTGCACCGTGGAATTATCCATTAATGCTTTCAGTAGGGCCATTGATTTGTGCATTATCTGCAGGCAATCACGCCATGATTAAAATCTCAAGTGCATCGCCACGTTTTGGTCGAGTGTTGCAAATGGCTTTGGCAGAAGTGTTTCCGCAACGTTTAGTCGCCGTGGTCAATGGTGGGGGCGAAATTTCTGACCGTTTTAGCCGTTTAGCTTTCGACAAAATCATTTTTACAGGCTCAACAGAAGTAGGAAAAATTGTGATGCGAAATGCGTCAGAACATCTTGTGCCTGTTCTATTAGAATTGGGCGGAAAATCGCCTGTTATTGTGCATTCATCGATGGAAATGAAAGATGTTGCTCAACGTGTAAGCTTTGGAAAATTGTGGAATGCAGGACAAACTTGCGTTGCACCAGACCATATTTATTTACCAAAAGGAAAAACCACAGAATTTGTTTACCATTTTAGCGAAATGGTCAAACAAATGTATCCAACGTTTAAAGATAACCCAGATTACACATCCATCATCCATCAACGTCAATATAATAAATTAATGCACTATTTACATGATGCAGAACAAAAAGGGGCAACCATCATTAGCTTAAACCAACAACATGAACCTTTAGTCGAACAACGCAAAATTGCACCAACTTTAGTTGCCAACGTTACTGATGATATGTTATTGATGCAAGAAGAAATTTTTGGCCCCATCTTGCCGATGATTGAATACGACCATTTAGATGATGTAATTTACAAAATTAACCAAGGCGAGCGACCATTAGCCTTATATTATTTTGATTTTGATGTTCGCCGTGGAGAAGACATCGCCATGCAAACCCATTCAGGGCATTTTGGGCAAAATATGGTACTCACACACCCCGCTCAAGATGATTTACCCTTTGGCGGAGTAGGGGCATCTGGTATGGGCAAATATCATGGGCCAGAAGGATTTTACAGCTTTTCGCACGCACGTTCTGCCATGAGTAATCCAAAGCTGTACAGCTTAAAATATATTCTGCCCCCATTTAACAAATCCGTGCATCATTTTATTGAAAAAACCTTACTTCGTTAGATGTTTTTTTATAGAACCTGTTCACAATTAATTATGCTTTGGTATTGTTGTAGAATATTTTATTAACAATAATTGCTTTTTTGCCAAAAATGGCTAAATCTTGCTTTTCTGCGTCAAAAATTTGCTTGATAGAACGACTATCAACCTGCATTTTTTCCTTGAAAAGCTGACGATTTATCTCATTTTTGCCTAAAAAAATTAATCATGAACAGGTTCTAGAATCTTGCAAAAAAATATGCTATACTAAAGAGTAATTTGTTATGCCCAATTCCTTTAACCCAAGATTAGGGCAACTTTTCGCTTAATTAAATGTGCAAATTTGTATCAAATACTTGCATTTGTGGGATTATTTTGTTATAAATACCACCTTAAATTAAGTTAAATTAATCGTATTCTTGAAAAAATTACAATTTTAGATTGTAATTGAAATCAATGGAGTTCCACCATGTCTAAGGTTTGCCAAGTTACCGGCAAGCGTCCGATCGTAGGTAATAACGTTTCGCACGCAAACAACAAAACTAAACGCCGGTTCGAGCCGAACCTGCATCACCACCGTTTTTGGTTAGAAAGCGAAAAACGTTTTGTACGTCTTCGTTTATCTACTAAAGGTATGCGTATTATCGATAAATTGGGTATCGAACAGGTTGTTGCAGATCTTCGTGCTCAAGGTCAAAAGATTTAATCGGGAGTCATCGCCATGCGTGATAAGATTCGTTTAGTATCAAGTGCAGGTACAGGGTATTTCTATACCACTACGAAAAACAAACGTACAATGCCGGAAAAAATGGAAATCAAAAAATTTGATCCAAAAATCCGTCAGCACGTTATTTTCAAAGAAGCTAAAATCAAATAATTTTAGCTCGATGTGCATAAAGAAAGAGATAAGCCTTTTATCTCTTTTTTTTATTTTCTTTGCCGAAAGTGTGATATATTTCACAAAATTATATCGACAGTTAGGCGGAAAATTGGGTAAAATAAACAGCGAAAAACGATATGGAATCATTCTTTATGAGTCAAACACAATCACCATTATTACATATTGCATTAATTGCCGATATGAGAAATGCCGAACAAACCATTACATTAATTAAATCGGTTTGTTTTTATCACCCTCATGTTATTTTTCATGTACTTAATCAAGATATTCATGAAGAATGGTTTAGCATTTTAAATCAATATTTACAGCAATTTAAGTGTGAAGTGGTTGATGTTACGGTTACTGAAGAACATCTACAGCAATTCCAACCGTTAAACCCAAGCATGACCTTATCGGGTTATTTTAAATTTTTAATTCCGCAATTAATTGATGCAGAACGTGTATTATATTTATCGCACGATTGTATTGTGAATGGTGTGTTAGATGATTTATATGAAATGGATTTAACCGATGTTGGTGTAATTGCAGTTCCTGATTTGTTTTTAAATCATGAAAATGTCCGCCATCCACAATATGCAGATTTAAAACCATATTTTAATGGTCAAGTGATTTTGTTTAATGTGGCATTATGGCAACAGGATAGCCCATTATATCCACAACTTCTGCGAGCATTACAAGAACAACAAAATTTAAGTTTTGCTGACCAAGATATTTTGAATTTAATTAGCTATAATCGTTGGCGACCTGCTGATAAATTATATAATTTACAAGTGGGTGTAAAGCGTTTATTTGAAGAGCATAATTTTCCAGAGTTGGGTGAAGAAGCGATTAATACGCACAAGAAAAGCCCTCTCATTGTGAATTATAGCTATATTAAGCCGTGGCATAAATGGAGTGAAGATACGCCTTATCAAGAATTATATTGGTTCTATTATGCCTTGGAATGGGAAGAGTTGATTGATAGACGTCAATCTTCACCAAGTTATCGTTTACTTGAAGATTATTATCGTTAATTTTAATTGTATTTATGGAAGGGAGAGCGAAAATGACCGATTTACAGCCATTAAATATTGTGTGTGCAGGGCGTATTGAAGATACTGAGCCTTTAATCACTTTAATTAAATCGCTATGTTATCATCATGAAAACCCTATTCATGTGTATTTATTTAATAAAGATATTGCTGGGGAGTGGTTTTCTTCGCTCAACTATCATTTACGCAAGTTAAATAGTGAAATTTTTGATATTAAATTAAATATTCAGCAGTTTGAAGTGGTGCAAAATGCAGGTGAGCGTGAAATTGATTTCTATCGTTTTGCTGTACCTGCTTTACAAGAGCTTGAGCGTGCTTTATATTTAGATATTAATATGGTTATTGATGCACCAATTACAGATTTTTATTTTCAAGATTTTGAAGAGAAAATGATTGTTGCTGTCCCTGATTTTTATTATAACACGCCACGATTAAACTATTTATCAGCAGGTGAGTTAGAGATTAAGCCTTATTTTAATATGGGCGTTATTTTATTTAATAATACTTTATGTAAACAACAAAGATTTACTTCTCATTTATTTGCTCAAGCTCAACGTTATAGCGATATTGAGCAACCTGTACAAGATAATTTAAATATTACTTTACAAGATTATTGGAAAATTGCACCGAAAAAATATAATTATCAAATTGGTGTAATGAATAATAAAGTATTGCATGAAATCGAAAAACATGAAGTTTTAGATTTACAGGGAGAAAAACCTGTAATTATCCAATATGCGAAAGATGCTATGCCGTATCAAATGCAAGGAGAAAAAATGCCTTTGGCACGTCAATATTGGTTCTATTATCGCTTAACATGGGACGAAATTGCGAAAAAACGTTATTTTAAAAGCTAATCTATCAAAAATGCCCTTAATCATGAATTAAGGGCATTTTTTATGAGTGTGATAAAATTAAAGTTTAGATGTTAATTCAGGCACCACTTCATTTAAATCACCAACCAGCCAGAAATCTGCAACTGAATTGATAGGTGCTTCTTCATCTTTGTTAATCGCCACAATCACTTTAGAATCTTTCATTCCTGCAAGGTGCTGAATCGCCCCAGAAATCCCCACAGCGATATATAAATCCGGTGCAACAATCTTACCTGTTTGACCGACTTGCATATCATTTGGCACAAAACCAGCATCTACTGCAGCACGAGAAGCCCCTTGAGCAGCCCCTAACTTATCTGCTAATGGGTCAAGCACTTTATGATAGTTCTCACCAGAACCTACACCACGACCACCAGAAACGACAATACGAGCAGCCGTCAGTTCAGGGCGTTCAGATTTCACAATCTCTTCGCTAACAAACTTTGAAATGCCTGCATCTTTAACATCTGTAATGCTTTCAACACTTGCAGAACCACCATCAACAGGAGCAGGGTCAAACGCTGTACCACGAACTGTTGCAACAATCACAGGTTCCGCAGATTCAACAGTTGCAATCGCATTACCTGCATAAATTGGACGTTTAAAGGTATTTGCATTAACTACAGCAATAACATCGGTTACCATGCTTACATCTAATAATGCTGCAACACGTGGTAAAATATTTTTTCCTGTTGTTGTTGCCGCCGCTAAAATATGCTTATAACCACTTGCAATCGAAACAACTAAATCAGCCACATTTTCTGCTAATTGATTGGCATAAACAGCATTATCTGCAACCAAGACTTTACTTACACCAGCAACAGATTTTGCTTGGTCAGCAACATTTTGTACACCTTGACCTGCAACTAAAACTGCAATTTCACCGCCAATTTGTTGAGCAGCAGCAATCACGTTTAATGTTGCAATATTTAACCCTTTATTATCATGCTCTGCAATAACTAAAATACTCATGATATGATTCCCCCTAATTAGATGACTTTCGCAACATTCTTAAGTTTGTCGATTAATTCATCAACAGATTGTACACGCACACCTGCTTGACGCTCTGCTGGCGGTTCAACTTTTACTGTTTTTAATTTTGTGCCAACAGTAACACCATAATCAGCAGGAGATTTCGTATCTAAAGGTTTTTTGCGTGCTTTCATAATGTTTGGTAAAGCCGCAAAACGTGGTTCATTTAAACGTAAATCTGTAGTGATAATCGCAGGTAAGGTTAATTCAACCGTTTGCAAGCCACCATCAATTTCACGTGTTACTTGAACTTTGCCACCATCAACTTTAACTTCAGATGCAAACGTGCCTTGCGGTGCTTTTAATAATGCACCTAACATTTGCCCAACTTGGTTAGAGTCATCATCAATGGCTTGTTTTCCTAATAAAATCAATTCAGGTTTTTCTTGTTCAACCACACCTTTTAAGATTTTCGCAACTTCTAATGCACCTAACTCATCAGTATTTGCTTCAACCAAAATTGCACGGTCAGCCCCCAATGCCATTGCTGAACGTAACTGCTCTTCAGCTTTTTTATCACCAATGGTAACCACAACAATTTCAGATACGGTTCCTTTTTCTTTTAAACGAACTGCTTCTTCAACTGCAATTTCACAAAATGGATTAATTGACATTTTGACGTTCGCTAAATCTACACCAGAATTATCTGGTTTCACACGAATTTTAACGTTGGCATCAACCACACGCTTTACAGCAACAAGAGCCTTCATGTAATCCTCACAATTATTGACACAAAAAAGTTGAATATCACTAGAGTATATAAACTATTAAACATGATGATTTAAATTTCATGTTTAACATAACTTGACTAACTCATTCAATTTAAGATGAAAGAATTAGAACACTATACAGTTTCTAATATTGCAAGTCTTTGACCTTTTGGTCAAGAGCAAACTGCATAAAATGCAAAGAAATAAGGCAAAAAATAGAATGTTAGATTAAAAAATAAACAATTAAATATAAGAGATTAACTATCTCACAAGCAAAATATACAATATAGATAAATAAAAGATAAAACATTGCAATGAAGTCAATGTCTATAGCAATACTTCAACCTTAAACATAGAAAATATTGCAACAAAGAAGGTTATGTTGTGATATTTGCTTCTACTTTTAACCAACTTTCATTTCGATTTTGTAAAGCAGGAATATATTTTGCAAACTGAGCAGGAAGAGTAATTTGCATACCTGCTGACATAAGGGCTAAAAATCCACTATTACTCATAGGGTCATTTTCTACACCACAGGTTAACTCTTTTTGTAAGATGACACTATTTTCACCTGTAAGGACAAAAATAGACATACAATGACAACCTAATGCTTTAGTAATAGAAACTTTTTTCTTACGATGAATGGAAGCATCTTCAAAGGCAAAGTCTAATGCAATAGCAAGTGGAGCAAAACGTAAGCCATAAGCTTCTAACTTTGGACGTTGATAAGCGGTTAAGAAAATATCTTCATGATGAATAAATGGTACTAATGTGAGTTCTACAATAGACTTATTTTTAATAGGTAGAGGAGGAGCTATTTCCAAATTAAGCTCTAACTCACGAGGTGCATTTAATAACCGTTTACTGCGTAAAGAAAAGCCACCATTTAAAGGCTGATAATGATTGACAGGAGGATTATCACTATGTTTAAACCAATAATCTTGTTGGTGGTACAATACTTTAGGATAAGTTGTGCGTAATTCAATCAATGTATGTAAAGGAGCACCAATAAAATCATACTCAAAAAACTCATCACGCCAAAATTGACCATTTAACACCCAGCCATCATTTTGTACAATTAAGACAAAATCAGTTGTAATAAATTCAGCCAGTGAGTAAAGCACAAAAAGATTATATTCAATATAAGTAAAATTTTTACAAGGAACAAATTTAACAAAATCAGCTAATTCAGCAGGTGCTTCAGGACTAATTAATAAACATTCTAAATGTTTGATTTTATGTTTTAATTGATGATAACTGCGTTGAATGGCGTAAGCAGAACCTTGAGCATAACTTGCATCGCCTGTAATACTGACAATCGTTAAACTCGGTTGTTTTTTTGGAGTATTCATGGATACAGAAAAATGATATGGTGGGCGCTGACGGGATCGAACCGCCGACATTCTGCTTGTAAGGCAGACGCTCTACCAACTGAGCTAAGCGCCCTTAGAGAAGGGGATATACACAGTCTTAATGGCGCAGCGGACGGGGCTCGAACCCGCGACCCCCGGCGTGACAGGCCGGTATTCTAACCAACTGAACTACCGCTGCATCGTAAGAATTGGTGGGCGCTGACGGGATCGAACTGCCGACATTCTGCTTGTAAGGCAGACGCTCTACCAACTGAGCTAAGCGCCCTGATAAAGAGTGTCAATCTTTAGTTTAATCAAATTTAAGCTCAGGGACCTA
>JBHACK010000136.1:0-2819 GCA_041854545.1 Acinetobacter sp.
ATAAAACCACTAATTAAAATAAAACTTGCCAGTAATATTTTTTGGTTTTGTGGTAAATGGCTATGGTGATGATAATGATCATGGTGATGTCCATGATGTTGATGTTTATCTTGAAAGGTATTTTTATTCATAAAAACTCGTTTTAAAATTTATTTAAGGAATACGATAATGTCCTGTGATTTTAAATTTGTGCAAAATATCATTTTCCTGTGTTCCATAACCAATATTGTGAATAATTAACGGAGTATTTCCAAATAGCGTTGTTTTATTTGAAACAATACCTATATGGACTAAGCCTTTACCTAAATCCCATGTTACAATATCCCCTGCTTTATACATACCATCTTTTACTTGATAGCCTTTGCGTTTAAAATAGGTCATGATATTTGGCACACGGCGATGGTCAATATTACGGTCAGGTGCTTTTAATCCCCATTTTTTAGGATAAACATGGAAGTTTTTTTTCATATCTTCATGAATTAAGGCTTGTAAATCTATACCTTGCTGGCGTAATGCACGAATCACCACATCAGTACAAACGCCTTTGACGATAGGAACATCACCCATAGGATAATTGAGTTTGCTGTACGCAGGGTCATAATATAACGTTTTACCAATTTGTGAACGTGCATCATGAACAAGTTTATCCGCAGAAACCGCCCATAACGCATGACTGGATAAACTACTGAAGATGGCAACCGCCCAAATCATAAGATGTTTCATTTTATTCCCCTGCTTAAAGTTGAGTTGATATTTAAGAACCTGTTCACAATTAATTACGCTTTCATGTTTTTGTAGAATATTTCATCAAAATCATTGCTTTTTTGTCAAAAATGGCTAAATCTAGCTTTTCTTCGTCAAAAACTTGCTTGATAGAATCACTATCAATCTGCATTTTTTCCTTGAAAAGCGGGCGATTTATCTCATTTTTGCCTAAAAAAATTAATCATGAACAGGTTCTAAGTTTATATTTTAACCAACAAGACCACAGCAGACGCTAAAATACCTTCTTGTCGTCCTGTAAAACCGAGTTTTTCAGTCGTGGTTGCTTTTAAACTAATTTGCTCTACATCGACCCCCATCACATCGGCAATGCTTTGTCGCATGGTGAGATTGTGTGGTGCAAGTTTTGGACGTTCACACGCCACAGTAATATCTGCATTGTTAAGTTGATAGCCTTTCGCTTGAATTAAAGCATAAACGTGTTTTAATAATACTCGGCTATCTGCCCCTTTATATTGTGGGTCAGTATCAGGAAAATGCTGTCCAATATCGCCTAATGCTAACGCCCCTAATAAGGCATCACTTAGTGCGTGTAACACCACATCACCATCAGAATGGGCTTTTAAACCGTGCGTATGTGGAATTTTTACACCTGCCAAGGTTACAAAATCGCCTTCTTCAAACGCATGAACATCTAAACCTTGACCAATACGAATTGCCAATGTCATTGTTTTTCTCTCTATTTAAGCAAAAATGAAGTGCTGTTATCATAGCTGATTTTGTCAGATTCTAGGAATAGATTGATGATAGTTTTCTTATTTTTTTGCAACCTGAATGAACAGCTAATGAGAATAATTTCATTCACGACATTAAATCAAAAAAAGTGATTTACTTTGTTTAAAATAATATTTTTCATTATATATACGGTATGATAATTTTATGCAACGCCAATGGAACACCTGTTCTCTAGCCATCATACGAGTAATTTTATGTTTAAAATTCCAGCCTTATGGCAAATTCCACAACCGAGTGAAAGCGATTTTTCGGCATTAGATGATAAAATCGCCACACTCAAACAACGATTACAACAGATTGATACCGAACATCACCAAGTCAAATTTGCCAGCAGTCTTGCTGTGGAAGATATGGTGATTACCGATGCTTTGGTGAATGTTGGGGCAAAGATTGAAGTCTTTACCCTTGAAACAGGACGTTTAAATGATGAAACGCTGGCTTTGATTGATGTAGTCAAAACTCGCTATCCAAGTTTAAATTTTAAACTCTATACTCCTGATGTAACAGCGGTCGATGAGTATGTTAAAACACATGGTTTAAATGCTTTTTATGATGGTGTGGACGAACGCAAAAAATGCTGTTTTATCCGCAAAGTTGAGCCATTAAACCGAGCATTGGCAGATGCTGATGCGTGGCTTACAGGACAACGCCGTGAACAATCGGTTACTCGCACGGATTTACCCTTTGCCGAACATGATGATGGTCGTGGTATTGCCAAATATAATCCAATTTATGACTGGTCAGAGATAGATGTTTGGGCATATATTTTAAAGTTTAACATTCCATTTAATGAATTATACCGTCAAGGTTATCCAAGCATTGGCTGTGAGCCATGCACCATGCCTGTCAAAGAAGGTGAAGACATTCGCTCTGGGCGTTGGTGGTGGGAAAACCGAGACAGTAAGGAATGTGGTTTACACAAATAATTATTTTTCTTGTTAAATCATTTAACGCAGAAAAATGCGGAAAAATCCCAGTTTAAGTTTTTAAGATTCAATAAAATTAGGTAATGATTATGTCAGAACAAACAACCCTGCAAAATAAACACCTTGACTGGCTTGAAGCGGAGTCAATTTATATCATTCGAGAAGTGATTGCCGAATGTAGCAATCCTGCTTTGCTGTTTTCAGGCGGTAAAGATTCGGTCGTTTTGTTGGCTTTGGCACGCAAAGCCTTTGCCATTGAAGGGCGAGACATCGCATTGCCATTTCCATTAGTCCATATTGATACAGGGCATAACTATCCAGAAGTTATTGCCTTTCGTGATGAACAAGTGAAGAAATTAAATGCTCACTTAGTGG
>JBHACK010000137.1:0-13739 GCA_041854545.1 Acinetobacter sp.
TAAAAAATGATGTCAAAAATATAAAAATATAAAAATCAATATCTTATTAAAAAGTATTGCATCAAAAAAAATTTTTGGCATAATACACACATCAGATGCGAAAGCATAAATCAAATCACACTTTATTGGAGTTTATAGTATGAAAACTATGCAAAAAGGTTTTACCTTAATTGAATTAATGATCGTAATCGCGATTATCGGTATTTTGGCTGCGTTAGCGATTCCTGCTTACCAAGACTATATCGCTCGTACTCAAATGACTGAAGCTTTAAACTTAGCTGGTGGTCAAAAATCAGCAGTAACAGAATATCACGCTGACAAAGGTGTATTCCCTACTTCTAACACTGAAGCTGGTATTGCTGCTGCAAGCCAAATCAAAGGTAACTATGTAGCATCAGTAGGTATTGGTGCAAATGGTGTAATTACTGCAACAATGAAAGCTTCTGGTATCTCTAAAGATATCCAAAGTGCTTCTTTAAAGTTGACTCCAACAGCTCAAACTGCAACTGCTGGCTCTTATGAATGGACATGTACTGCAAGCGTATCTAACAAATTCTTACCAGCAACTTGTCGTAGCAAAACTACAAACTAAGTATTGAATTAATATACTTAATTAAGTCAGTAGGAAAAGCCATACATGAGTATGGCTTTTCTTGTTATTAGGTAAAGATGAGTTATAGGAATTTAAATGATATCTTTATTCTGCTTTTTGAGTGTTTTTGAAAAAAGGTGGTCAACATTTATTATATAATATACATATATTATATAAAATCTATTATTTCATTTGATTAATGAAAGAGGTTTTTATGCAAAAAGGGTTTACATTAATTGAGCTAATGATTGTCATTGCAATTATTGGTATTCTAGCATCGTTAGCAATTCCCGCATATCAAGATTATATGGCTCGTAGCCAAGTTTCAGAAGCCTTAAGTATGATGACTGTAGCAAAAAACTCTGTTTTAGAAAGCCATTCTGAGAATGGTAGTTGCCCAGAGAATGCCCAAGCTGAGCAGTTTGGTTTAGCAAAAGCCAGTGATTTAAAGAGCCGTTATGTAGACCGTGTTGAGGTTTCAACAGTTGGTGATATGTGTAATATTGAGGTTACCTTTAAAGAAGAAAATATTTCTGATGTTTTAAAAGGTAAGCATCTTAATTTAAAATTGACTAAATATAAAGGAAGTTATGAATGGGAGTGTAGTTCACCAGACTTACCTGCAAAAGTTCTACCAAATATTTGTCGTTAGAATTGATTTGAAGATATGTCATTGCTTATTGAGTTACAGTATTTTGTAGATTACTTTTTTATGTTTTTGATTGCTGAGAATAAATGATGTCAAATGTAATAAATTCAAGATGTTATTTAATGTGAATAGCTATAAATAATTGATAAAGATTTATATATGTGGAGTAATTAAGATGAATCATTCTCAAAAAGAAATGCAATACCTATATCAGCAATTATGTTACTGGATACCTATATTAGTTGTTGTAGCGTGTTGTTTAGGGGTGAGTAGTTTATTGTTATATCCTAATCAAATAGAAACTACTTGGTCAGATATGACGATATGGGACTGGTTGAATCGTATTGGGGCACGCTTAGGAATTGTAGCTGTAATATTGTTAATCGCATTTCCTAAAATTATCCCACCAAAAGGATTTATTATCTCATTATTTTTAGGTGTTATCTCTTATTTTATTATTTATTTTACTCAACCTGATACATTATATAATAATATATCTGGTAATTTAGTTTCAATGTGGGCACCAGTTGGTTTAATAGTTTTTGGTATTGCTATATATAAAATGATTAAAGAAAAGGATAAATTCTTTTTTAAATTTTATGGATTAATGTTTTTATTGATTGCCTGTATGGGTATTAGTACAAATGATGCATTAAATATAGTTTCTATTGTACTTCCAAATAGTTATGATGTTGTAGCATATAAGTTAGATACTGCATATGGAGGTTTGCGTCAAGCATTTGTAACAGTATTTATTAGTACACCAAATTGGTTTCAGGAGTTTATACGTAGTATTTATGCTGTTTTATCCTTGTATTTATTTATTATTTTTGCATTAATTATTCGTGAAGGAAAGGCTCAACACTATCATATTTTGCGTACATTTATTGTCCCTTTTGGTGTAGCATTTATCTGTTATATGATTGTACCTATTTCGGGGCCAATTTACGCTTTTGGAGCTGACCAATTTCCTTTAAATATGCCAGCTCCAGAAATTTTTAAAGCTCAAGTAGAATTTATTCTACCTAATCCACGTAATGGTATGCCATCTATGCATTATAGTGGAGCATTTTTGATTTTTTTACTTTCTGCAGTATTATCTCGCCGTATTTATTTTTATCTTGCAAGTATATTTTTAGCTTTAACAATTACAGCAACAATTGGTTTAGGTGAGCATTATATTATTGACTTAGTGGTTGCCATGCCATTTGCAATTGCTTTGGGAATGGGGTTGATGGCTCCAAAAGGATTATTTAATAAATTTTCAACACGTTTAATCTGGGGATTAGCAGTTGCTACATTTGCTTTTTGGATGATTTCGATTATATCAATTCATGCATGGTTGGCAGATAATATTTGGTTTGTTCGCTTATTGTCATTGTGGAGTGTCGGAATTGCAGTATATTTAACCGTCTTCTTCTTGCGTTTTGTATGGCAGAATCAACAAAGTATAGAAACTTCTCTTCAGGTAGATGAAGTTCAACCAGTATCAGAGCATTATCCAAAATGGATTATTGGTGCTTTTGTGACTTCTGGTTTTGCAGGTTTATTATATGAAGTAGTGTATGCAAAAAGTTTAGCCATTACTTTTGGTAGTACATCTTTAGCATCCTATACAGTTTTAGTGACTTATATGGGGGGAATGGCGTTAGGTGCATGGATTGGTGGAATTCTTGCTGACCGAGTGGCAAAACCATTAATGTATTATGTGGGAATTGAAGCAATTATTGGTATTTATGCTGTGCTAACGCCTTTATTGTTTAAAGGTGTACAAGCATTATATTTGAATTTTGCTGTTGGCCTTGCACCTGATGCGGAAATTTTGACTGTTTTTCGTGTTGCTTTAGGGGCATTAGTACTCGGAATTCCAACGATTTTAATGGGTGCAACCGTTCCTTTTATGTTTAAATATTTAAAACAGATTGGTGTAACCACAGAATCAGCGGTGAGTAAGTTATATAGTGCTAATGTGGTAGGGGCGAGTCTAGGGTCTTTGGTTGCAGGTTATGTATTATTGCCAATTTTAGGACGTTCAGGTGCAACGAATTTGGCAGCTGTTATCAGCTTATTTATTGCATTATATGCATTAGAACAAGCGAAGAAATTTTATCAAGTTGAGTTATCCACCACAGCAACACGCATCGAAACAAATACATCTTTTGTGAATGATGAAGGGCGTGTATCAAAGTCAATGGGGGTAGTCGCATTATTGATTTTGATGATTGGTGGTGGAATAACGCTTGGTTTAGAAGTAGTTTCTATTCATATGTTAGCTGTAGTTGCAGGGAATAGTGTTTATGCGTTTGGTTTGATGTTAGCAACATTCTTGGCAGGGCTAGGAGTTGGTTCTGTTGCAGGTAAAAAATTACTTCATTATGTGAATAAAGGTCAGGCAGTGATTCTTGCTCAATGTGGCGTATGTATTTCAATTATTATAACGTGTTTATTTTGGGATAAATTACCTGATTATTTTGCAAGTTTTGGGAATATGCAACAGTTTCATCATATAAATTTCTGGTCAAGAGAAATTATTCGTGGAGTTGTATGTGCATTAGCAATGTTTCCAGCTGCTTTTTTTATTGGTATGAATTATCCATCAGCAATGTCGTTAGCATCTACATGGTTAGCAGATAAAGGAGAGGCGAAAGCTGTTGGTATTGCAAGTGCATTAAATACATTTGGTAATATCTCAGGAGTATTATTGATTGCTTTTGTATTTTTACCAATGTATGGCTCAAATCGTGTATTTTTAGGTTTGGCGATTCTAGCATTTTTGTTGGCATGTGTAATGTGGTGGGCAAATACACGAGAGCAACATCAATCATTTACTCAAATGCAAAAACCAGTATTAGGTGTAATGCTGGCAAGTCTAATTTTATTTACTATATATCCAACAAAATGGGATTTAGACCGTTTATCACAAGGGGCTAATGTATATTTTTTCCCAACTTATTGGGGAGAAATTATTGACCATACTGAGAGTATTAGTGGTGGAATTACTGCAGTTGCTAAAAACCCTGAAAAGGAAAACGAATTGACTTTATTGACCAATGGTAAATTCCAAGGCAATAATACAGGTGAAGTTCAAGCTCAAGAATCAATTGCCCTTATTCCGTTAATGCATACCCATCAACGTGATAATGTATTGGTGATTGGTTATGGTACAGGAATGTCTGCACGAGTAATGCATGAACAACACTTTAAACAGCTCGATATCGTTGAACTCTCAAAAGATATTGTCTTGTTAGCAGATAAGTATTTTCCTGAAAATAATAAAGGTGTTTCTCAGCAAAAAAATGTGAATATGTATTATACTGATGGACGTAATTATTTATTAACTCAAGATAAAAAATATGATTTAATTAGTTTAGAAATTAGTAGTATTTGGTTTGCAGGTGCAGCAAATTTATATAATAAAGAGTTTTATCAACTTGCGAAAAAACGTTTAAATGAGTATGGTATTTTACAACAGTGGATTCAATTGCATCATATTCATCCACGTGATTTAATTTATGTATTAAATACTGTACGCTCAGAATTTAAATATATTTGGTTATATGAATCAGGTGGACAGGGGATTATTGTAGCCTCTAATTCAGAGCAAGCAAAAACATTCCATCCATTTATTGAGCCATATCATGGTATGACGACAGAGCAATTGATGGAAAAATCGTATATGTTGGCAAGGGGTATGATGCTGACACCTGAAGGGATTGATAACTTGGCAAAGAAAACTGACCCAACCTTAAGTCGAATTATCTCAACAGATAATAATCTGTATTTGGAATATGCTACGCCTAAAGGTAATGCTATAAATGACCCACAACTGTTTGAAAAGAACATTAAATTTTTAACCAGTTTTGAACCTCAATAAGCAAAAAAACACTCTCTTAGAATTTAGAGAGTGTTTTTTACTATGTTTATTATTTGAAAAGAAAGGTTAGAACGATGAAATTATCATTTCGTATTCGTTGTTTTTTATCTCACTTGCTGATATCAATGTTCATTGCAGGGAGTGCGTGGTATATTATTTTTTATGTATGGTATGCTGCACCTTTAAACCTTGCATTAGGTACAGATAAAATTGTATTAATCCTCATTGGCATTGATATGGTGTTAGGGCCTTTACTTACGTTGATATTGGCAAAAAAAGGGAAAAAGGGGCTTAAATTGGATTTGGTGGTGATTGCTGTCGTACAAAGTTTGGCTTTACTTTATGGGGTGTATAATATTGCTCAAGGTAGACCAGTGTGGTTGGCATTTGACCATAATCGGTTTGATTTAGTGCAAGCTCATATGGTATCACGTAAGGAAAATGAAATAATTGAGCCAAAGTATGCTCAAGATAGTTGGTTTTCACCTCAATGGGTATCAGCACGACCTGCAAAGGATAAACAAGAAGAAGGAGATTGGTTATTTTATGAGTTGGAAACAGGAATATCACCAGCGATGCGACCAATGTTATACCAGTCGATTGAGCAAAATATTGATAGAATCATTAAGGCTAAAGAACCTTTAAATAAACTAAATGAATATAATTCATCTATAGAAGTAGAAAAAGTCTTACAACAATATCCACAAGCAGATGGCTTTTTACCTATGCGAGCCAGTCAATTGGATATGACCGTTTTAGTGGATAGTAAGGATAAAAAAATTGTTGGATTAGTTAATTTAAGACCATGGTAATAGATAAAAAATGAAGAATAGATTTGCTATACTCTAGCAGAGTATTAAAGAATAGTGAAATTTTGTAAGAAATAAAACCATGATAGATTTTTCTAAACCAATTAGGCTGACATTATGTGATAGTATTAAAGCTATTTTGTTTTTAATGTTACCTAATTTATTTATGTTAGGAATGGCATTGATTAGTAATACATCACGCCCAGTAATTAATTTTGATTATATTTTGCCACTTATTTTTTTTGTGTTTCCATATAAGCCATTAAAAGTTGTTGGGGTTGTTTGTTTTTTAGTTGCATTTGGCGTTGATTTTTTAATGCTAGTTATGCAATTATTTCCATTTATGGATATGGGAGGAGTCATATATTTAGTACCTTTCTTATTTAATGCACCAGTATTATATAAGATTTTAATAGTCATTGTTTTTGTTTATATATTTATTATAATTTTTTGTTTATTTAAGGCAGGAAATTATATAGAACAAGTCCATCTTATACTACTTGTATTTATTTTAGTTGTGGTAGGATATTTTACAGGGCATTTGCGATACCATCAACGAGATGTACAATTTGAACTATTTGCACGTAATAATTTTTATTTTATAAAGAGTCAGTTTAAGCTTTATCAAGAAAGCCATGAGGCTGGTGATGTAATGGCGAGAGATAAAGAACCTACCTTTAGCCCACTCACTTACTCTAGTGCAAGTCTTTTGACTTGGGAAAAAAAAGAAATTAAATCAAATAAAATATTATTTGTGGTGAATGAATCATGGGGAGAAACGAAAAATAAACTATTACAAGAAGCTATATTAAAAAATATTTTAAATCAACAGCAAAATTTTGAATATTTTAATATGGGAAAATTTAAGTTTGTTGGTGCAACAGTACAAGGAGAATTAAGAGAGTTGTGTCAAGAATATGTATCTGGTTTTGCTTTACGTTTCGTTGCAGCAGAAAAATTTGTTAATTGTTTACCTAATAAACTAAAGAAACAAGGGTATCAAACTATTGCTTTACATGGAGCAAGTGGTCAATTGTATGACCGTTATGCTTGGTATCCAAAAGCAGGATTTAATAGAATTTTAACAGCAGAATATTTAATCGGAAAACCTACTTGCCATTCTTTTAATGGTGTGTGTGATTATGTATTATTTGAAGAAGTTAAAAATGAATTTAAAACACATGATAAACTCTTTTTGTATTGGCTGACATTAACGAGTCATATTAATTATTCTAAGGAGGATATTTTTAATCATCGTTTAATATGTGAAACTTACGGTGTAAGTAATGAAACTGATATTTGTCGCAACTTTAAATTACAAGCACAGTTCTTTGATGGTTTGGCTGAGTTGATTCAACAAGAGGAAATGCAAGGGGTAGAAGTGATTGTTGTTGGTGATCATCAACCACCTGTGATTTATTTAGGAGAGGCTATGAAGTATTTAGAAGAAAATCATGTCGCCTATATACATCTGAAAGTAAAGAAAAAGTAATTTACTAATTGTTGAAAGTATCAATTTTCTTAAAAACTATGGTATAATCGCTCAATTTTGAAGAAAAATCTCTGAAATTTTGAGGATTATTATGAACGTTACTGTTGAAAAAGTATCAAATATCACGGCTCGTTTAACGGTTTCTGTGCCAAAAAGCACAGTAGATGAGCAATTTGAAAGTCGTTTAAAAAGTACTGCAAAAACGATTAAAATCAATGGCTTCCGCCCTGGGAAAGTACCTGTTGATGTTGTTCGCCGTGATTATGGTGCAGGCATTTATCAAGACGTGGTAAATGATGTTGTGCGTGATTCTGTGTTCCAAGCGATTGAACAAGAAAAAGTAAAAGCGGTGAGTATGCCAAACATCGAAAACTTACAAGCAACAGAAGATGCGTTAGTGTTCTCTGCATTGGTTGAAGTTTATCCAGAAGTAACCATCAATGCGTTTAGCGGTTTAGAAATTGAGCGTAAAAACAGCACAGTTGAAGATAAAGATGTCGAAACTATGCTTGAAAACTTGCAAAAACAACGTCAAACTTGGGTTGAAACCAAAGGTATGGCGAAAAATGAGATGCAAGTGACTTTCGATTTTGAAGGCTCAATCGATGGTGAGAAGTTTGAAGGCGGTTCAGCAGAAGACTTTAAACTTGTGTTAGGTTCAGGTCGTATGATTCCAGGCTTTGAAGATGGAATTGTTGGCATGAAGAAAGGCGAAGAAAAAGTAATTGATGTTACGTTCCCAGCGGATTATCAAGCAGAAAACTTAGCAGGTAAACTTGCTCAATTTAAAATCACTGTAAAACAAGTGGAAAAACCACAACTTCCTGAAATTGATGCAGAATTCTTAAAAGTATTCGGTATTTCAGAAGAAGAAGGCGTGGAAAAATTAAAAGCAGACGTGCGTAAAAATATGGAACGTGAAGTTCGCAACGGTTTACGCAACCAAGTGAAAGCAGCAACATTTGACGCTTTAGTCGATGCAAATGAAGTGGAAATTCCAAGTGCAATGTTGGCTCAAGAGATTGGTCGTCAGCGTGAAAACATGATTAATCAATTTGTTGCTCAATTTGGGCCACAAGCGAAAAATGCGTTCAATGCAGACTTATTACCAGATGATATGTTTAAAGAGCAAGCAGAGCGTGCAGTTAAATTAGGCGTATTAGTGGGTAAAATCATTGATGATGCAAACTTAACCGTTGACCAAGACCGTGTAAATGCTTATATCGATGACATGGCATCTTCTTATGAAGACCCACAAGAAGTTGTAGAGTACTTTAAAAATGATGCTCAACAACGTGCTCAAATTGAAGCTGTGGTGTTAGAAGACCAAGTGGTTGACCATATTTTAGCAGGTGCAAAAGTTACTGATAAGACTGTTTCTTATCAAGAATTATTGCAAGAGCAACAAGCTCGCCAAGCAGGTTAATCGCTCGCTTTGTTTGAAAAGGTACAGTTTTAAACTGTACCTTTTTTGTTGAGAAAGGCATGAGAGTCGTGTACCTTACTTGTTGTAGAACGGTGAGCGTGTTATTATTAAACACAATTTAAGAAAAATTTAGGTCTTTTGTAGTATGATTTATCCAATAGATAATGCCTTAGTTCCAGTCGTTGTAGAGCAATCTTCTCGTGGTGAGCGTTCATTTGATATTTATTCACGTTTATTGCGTGAACGTGTGATTTTTTTATCTGGGGAAGTGGAAGATAATATGGCAAATTTGATTGTTGCCCAATTATTATTCTTAGAATCAGAAGACCCAAACAAAGATATTAGTTTGTATATTAATTCTCCAGGGGGTTCAGTAACCGCAGGTATGGCAATTTACGATACCATGCAATTTATTAAACCTGATGTTTCAACTATTTGCTTAGGACAAGCGGCATCAATGGGGGCGTTTTTGTTGAATGCAGGTGCAAAAGGTAAACGTTATTGCTTAGAAAATGCTCGTGTGATGATTCATCAACCGTTAGGCGGTTTCCGTGGTCAAGCATCAGATATTGAAATTCATGCACGAGAAATTTTATTTATCAAAGAGCGTTTAAATCGTTTGATGGCACAGCATAGCGGACAAGATTATGAAACGATTGCCCGTGATACTGACCGTGATAATTTTATGACGGCTCAAGCGGCAAAAGAATATGGTTTAGTGGACGAAGTGATTAGCAAACGTCCATAAACAAGACCCATGAGCAACATAGATGATGGTCAAATCCATCATCTCTTTGTTTTTACTAAAAATGATAGATTGAGATGAAGTAAATGACTGAAACATCAGAGCAAAAACGTTGTTCTTTTTGTAATAAAGCACGTTCAGAAGTTAAAAAGTTAATCGCAGGGGGCGATGGGGTTAATATTTGCAATGAATGTATCGAAACCTGCCATGATATGTTGGAAAAACCTGATTCAAAAACAACAGTATCAGATGAAAAAGATTGGTTAGAGAAAGATTTACCAACCCCAAAACAATTACGAGATGAATTAGACCAATATGTGATTGGACAAGATTGGGCAAAGAAAACGCTTGCTGTTGCGGTATATAACCATTATAAACGTTTAAAATCCATACAAAAGCAACAAGAATTTGGTGATGTTGAAATTACCAAAAGTAACATCTTGTTGATTGGTCCAACAGGTTCAGGTAAAACCTTATTGGCACAAACTTTGGCACGTTTGCTCGATGTGCCGTTTGCGATGGCAGATGCAACGACATTGACCGAAGCAGGTTATGTTGGTGAAGATGTTGAAAATATTGTGCAAAAATTATTACAAAAAACCGATTACGATGTCGAAAAAGCACAACGTGGCATTATCTATGTAGATGAAATTGATAAAATTACTCGTAAATCGGAAAATCCATCGATTACACGAGATGTGTCAGGTGAAGGAGTGCAACAAGCCTTATTAAAAATTATTGAAGGAACGGTTGCCTCTATTCCTCCACAAGGCGGACGTAAGCACCCAAATCAAGAAATGATTCAAGTGGATACTTCAAATATTCTGTTTATTTGTGGTGGTGCATTTGCAGGGTTAGAAAAAATTGTGCAACAACGTCAAGAGAAGGGCGGAATTGGGTTTAATGCGGAAGTGAAACAAAAAGATGACCGCAAAAAATTAACAGAGTTATTCCGTGAAGTTGAGCCAACCGATTTAGTAAAATTTGGTTTAATTCCTGAATTTATCGGGCGTTTGCCAATGATTGCAACTTTGGAAGAATTGGACGAAGAAGCCTTAGTAAAAATCCTTTCTGAACCGAAAAATGCCTTGACTCGTCAATATCAGGCTTTATTTGGAATGGAAAATGTGCAACTTGAATTTGAAAAAGATGCGTTAATTGCCATTGCGAAGAAAGCCTTAGAGCGAAATACAGGAGCAAGGGGCTTGCGTTCAATTATGGAAAAAGTCTTGTTAGATACCATGTACGACTTGCCAAGCCGTCAGGACATTAGCAAAGTCATCATTTCTGAAGCTGTGGTCAATGGTCAGGCTGAACCGATTGTGGAATACAAAAAAGCCTAATGTAAATAAATCATCAAGCCGTATCCTGTGGGATACGGTTTTTTATGTGAAAAGAGCAACGTCATGCAACCAGAACAGCAAGAAAACTATGCCCAAGCTATGAAGGGCAAAACAGGATTACAACGTATTTTAAAAGCAGGGGGATATTCTCGAGATGGCTTATTGGCAGCCTATAAAAGTGAAGCTGCCTTTCGCCAAGTGGTGTGGTTGAATATTATCCTTGCAATCAGTTTATTTTTTATTCCATTTTCCATCGCCATTAAAATGGTGTTATTACTCGTATCTGCCTTATCCATTATTGTGGAATTGTTAAATACAGGGCTAGAAGCGATTGTTGACCGTATTTCCGATGAATATCACCCATTATCTAAAGTGGCAAAAGATGTCGGTTCAGCGGCTCAACTGATTGTATTAAGTTTGCAGTTTGTGTTGTGGTTAATGGCATTATGTTCCTTATGATTTTGCTTTTTTGCGATAATAATGAATGGCATAGATAATGCCAACAACGGCAACAATCGCTAAAATAGCATAGCTGACATGGCTAAAAATTTGAGCCATTAAGGCTTGATTTTGCCCAAAATAATAGCCGACACAGGCTAAAAATGTCGTCCAAATAACCGTCCCAAAACTGCTATAGAGCATAAATTTCCAAAATGGCATTTTGCTCATGCCTGCAGGGACGCTGATGAGTGAGCGAATGGCAGGAATCATTCGTCCAAAAAACACGATGATGTGTCCACGTTGCTCAAACCATGTGAGTGCATTGTTTAAATCGTGTGCTTTAATCCCCACATATTTGCCATAACGTTCGCAAAGATTAAACAAAGTCTGTTGTGGCAATTTATAGCCAATCCAATACAGCACCGCAGCAGCAATTAATGACCCCACACTCCCTGCAAGAATCACACCGCCAATCCATAATTGACCTTGTGATGCGGTATAGCCAGCCGATGGCATAATCACTTCGGATGGAATGGGCGGAATAATATTGTCCAAAAACATTAATAAAGCAATGCCAATATAGCCTAATTGGTGCATTAGGGCGAGTATCCAGTCATCAATGGGCATGGTGATTCTCAAGTATGTAGATACTCAATATTTTAAAAAAAAATCCATGAGATTCTGTGATAAATTGTATCCTGTTTAGCTTTCTCGTTGCATATTCCTTTAATTTTTACCAATTAACACCATATAAGACTCATCATAAAGTTAGGATTTAAATATGTCTGATTTACGCCAACGTTTTTTTATTGCCGATAGCCCTGTGCGTGGTGAAGTGGTGCAACTTGAACACAGCTTACAAACCATTTTAGCACAACGTGATTATGCCCCTGCGATTCAACGCTTATTAGGGGAAATGCTGACCGCAACGGCATTACTTGCCAGTACCTTAAAAATTCAAGGTCGCATTAGCCTGCAAATTCAGGCGAGTGGAGCTTTTAAATGGGCAATGGCTGAATGTAATCATTTAGGTGAAGTGCGAGCTTTGGCAGAATATGAATCTCATGCTCAATTTGAACAGGCAGATGCGGATATTGTGTTAAAAACCTTACATCAACCCGTCTTATTTATCAATATTGAACCAGAATTTGGTGACCGTTATCAAGGCATTGTCCCTTTAGAGCATGATAATTTAGCGGAATGTTTAAAGCAATATTTTGATTTATCAGTACAATTACCAACAGAAATTGTGCTTGCCAGTTCAGCAGAAAAAGCAGGCGGTTTGCTCATTCAATTATTACCACGCAATAGTGAAGAAGAGAAACAACAGGTCGATGAAGATTTATTCCCACGTCTTAAATTGTTGGCATCAACCTTAAAAGATGAAGAATTATTGGAATTACCTGCAAACGAAATTTTATTCCGTTTATATCATGAAGAGCAAATTCGCTTGCCTGACCTAGAAGAATTGCATTTTGCCTGTACCTGTTCGCAAGAAAAGAGCGAAAATGCGTTACTCCAAATTGGGGTAGATGCGGTTAAAGAAATTTTAATGGAACATGACCCGATTGTGATGGATTGTCAATGTTGCCATACACAATATCGCTTTAATGCTCGACAAGCCTTGGCATTGTTTGGTGAAAATTACACTTACAGTTAATACAAATAACGTGAGTTCGGTTTATTCCAACCTGAATCTCAAATGATATTGGGTAGGTTGGTGTTGAGCGAGAGCGAAACCCAACAAATTTAAAACAATATTTTGAATATGTTGGGTTTTGTGCTTTTAAAATTCCTTTTTCTAAGATGAACAACTTAATGCCACTTCTGGCACATCTTTAGGTAAAGGGGCTAAATCGCTGGCTTTTTCTAATTGTGGTTGTTTTTGATACGGTTGTTTGAGCAATTCAAATAAACGGTTCACTTCCGAAAAATCCAACTGTTCTGCGTGTTCAATCGCTGTTTGAGCCATGTGATTGCGTAAAATATAGTGTGGGTTGGATTGTTCCATCGCCACTTGTAAGGCATCGACATCTTGATGTTCACGAATCTGTTGATAATGGGTTAAAAATTCATTAAAGGCACGCTCATTTAAACATTGATGACGTAAGGTGTTAAAGGCTTGTTGTTGTAACCATAAAAAACTTTGCGTATAGTCCAACTGCTCATTGGCAAGAATGCGTAAAAAATCCAAACTACACTCAAAACTATCCACATGAAATTCAGGTAAGCCCATTTTTTTGGCTAAACCTTGTTGATAAAAATCTAAAAATTGCGGTTCAAATTGCTCTAAACAATCCAATAATTGTTGCTGAAAACGTTCAGGCGTTTGTCCTTTGGGTGCAAGTGGTGTTAGAGTATTGAGCCA
>JBHACK010000138.1:0-25519 GCA_041854545.1 Acinetobacter sp.
ATTTAACTGTTCCTACATTTGATTGGATTGAGCAACAAGCTGAACAATATCCTGATGAAAATGATACTGTATGGCGTTTTATGGTTTGGTTAGATGTTTTAAAACTATGGGATAAGCAGGGACATTTATCTAAATTAAAAAGCTAAAATCAATGTTTAGTTTTCTAAATCCTTACTCTGGTAGGGATTTTTTAATGTTTATCCAATATAAAAAGCCCAATTTTAAGTAAATTGGGCTTTTTCTTTAGGCAATGGTTAAAAAGTGTAGATTTAATCGAAAAATATCATTATTGCTTTGGTCAGCAGGGCGATAATCTTTAACCGCTTGGATATTTTCTAGTGTTGGACGATTAAAAATGACTTTAAAAGAACGACCATCTGGGTGGGTCAAAGTCATCTCAAGTTCTGGCACTTCAGCCCATTGTTGCAAAGTCTTAATATCAGCACGGCTTGTCCAAGCATTATCACCATTTAGCGTAATTGGTCGTCCTGCTAATTTTGTGCCTTGTTGAATGTCCATTGCTCCTGTGAGCGTATAAACAGGCTCAGTTTGTGCTAGGGGTGTCCACTCGTATTCATCAGACCACACAAATTGAGCGTGTAAGTTTAGCGTTTGACGGTTGTCTTTGCGTTGTAATGTCCAGTTCATCATTTAACCTATCGTGCTTTACGTTTTAATTCATTAATGAGTTGTTGTAGAAGTTGTTGCCCACCTTGTGCCTGTGCTTTGTTCAGTACATCATTTAGAGCATTGCTAAAGTCAGCTACATTAACCGATGTGGTTGGTGTAGATTGCATTTGTTTTAAGCTGTCATGTAGTTGTTGTAATTGCTGTTGTTCAGCTTTCATTTTGACTGCTTCATTACCTGCCTGCGTTAAGTGTTTGGTAAGGGCATTCATACTCACGCCATGATGAGTGATGGCGTTACTTGCTTGTTGGCGGAGTAAGTTGTTTGAGCCTGCCCAGTCCATCATCTGTTGTGATGCTTTTTTGAATATTTCTTGGGCTTTACTAAATGCTTGAGCATCATCATAGCCTTTATTTTTTAACTCATTTGTTATCCACTCAAGTGAGTAATATTGATTTGATGTTGTGCCAAGTTTGCCACCAAGTTCTTGGTTCATTGCATTTTCAATGCGTTGTCCTGCTTGTTCTGCTGAGTTGCCCATTTTGTCAAAGCCTGCAGTAGCTTCATCGGTGCTTTGTGTTAGACTGCTGATAGATTGACGAGCAGAAGACATAGATTGTTGAATGCTGTCTGATGTTTGTTCTGCTTGTTGTTTTATACCTGCGATTGCCCCTTGTGATTTGGCACTTGCTATCGTTTGGGCATCACCGCTTGCTTGAGCAGTTTTTAACACCCGTTCATAGGCTTGTTCTAGTTGTTCCGCCGTGGCTTGTCCGCTTGTTCGTACTTTTTCAAAGTCAGATAATGCTAAATCGGCTGCCAATTTGAGTTGTTCTTTTGTTTTGATGCCTAGTCGTTCAAATGCTTGTTCTGTTTCTGAGAGTTCAGATGATAGTTTATTATTCGCTTGGCGAATTGCAATTAAGCCTTGTTCTACTTGTCCTGTAGAGAATACGCCTTGCTCTCTAAATTCTTCAAATTTTTGCTTAGCTAAATCAATTTCAGCTTGTGTTTTTGCTCCGTCCAACATTTTAGACCAGCCTTGGTATAAGGTTTCTCCAACTTGGTTGCCTATTGCCCCCAATCTATCTAAACCTTTATATAGGTTATCTAAGTGTTTTACGTTTGTTTGGAATGCTTCTGATATGCGATTGAGTGAAACGTCTAAATCAAGACCTAAAGCCGTTGCTCCTTTGCGAGCATCATCAATCACTTTAGTATTATTTTTTAAACTGGCTTGAACTTGTTGAGCAGACTGTACAGCAACTTTTCCTGTCTGTTCCAAAGTAACAATATAGCCTTTGGTGAGTAAATCAGTTTGTATCGTACCATCCATAACGCCTTTATTTGCTTGTACAGCAAGTTGGGCGTATGCTTGAACTGCTTGGATTTTTTCTTGTTCTGTGATTTTTTTAGATTCAGCATCTTGTTTATTTAATGCTAATAATTCAGTCATTCGAGTTTTAGCATTGGCAAGATGTTCTGCATCTCGTTGTTCTTGTGTTTTGTGAATGTCTTCCCAAACTAACTTAGTTTGGCTTTGGAAATCTGTAGCAAGTTGTTTTGCACCATCAAAATTCTTTTTAGCACTTGCAAAAAGTTGGTCAGCTGATTGTTGAATGGCTTTGCCCATGTCTTCATTAAAAATGCCAACCATTGTTGCTCTAAACTGAACAACAGTAGCAGTCATAGCTTGTACGCCACCTGTAAACAATTTAAAAGCAATATTAATACCTGAAACGCCATCTGATAATGTGGCAATAATTAACCGTAAGCCATTTAAGACCTTTTGGAATCCTGTAACGCTATCTGTGCCATTATCAATCGCACCATTTAATGGCAAGATGGCATGAAGTGCAGAATTAAACGCATCAATCACAGTATCACCCACATCAGCAAGTGATGAAATCAGCGTTTTAACCATTTGATAGCTTTCTGTTACAGCTGACTTTAAGCTATGTAATGTTTCAGGGTTGATGCTTTGTAGCTTATTATTTACCCAAATAAAACCACTTCCCACATCTTTAAGTAGTGTTTCAAGTTCGCCTAAACCATCTGCAAATTTAACTAAAAATTGTGCAACTGCTGATGAACCGCCATTGGCTTGGTCAAATTCGCCAATCAAGATTTTCCATTGTGTAGCAATACGTTGTAGGGCATCGCCTACTGTGGTTGGCATTTGGTCATAAGTGGCTTGCACTTGTTTGGCTTGGCTACTGATGGCTTTTATCACACGTTCTGATGTCAGTTCGCCATTTTCTGCCATTTTGCGAAGTTCACCAGTTGTTCTCCCTAAACCTTTTGCTAAGGTTTCAGCTAAGGGATAACCATTTTCCATGATGCTGTTAAATTCTTCACCACGCAACACTCCACCTTGCATAGCTTGAATGAATTGTTGAATCGCTGCCTCGCTTGCTTCAGCAGAACCGCCACCGATTTGGATTGCTTGAGTAATTGTTTTTGTTAGGTCTAGGGCTTGTTGGGTCGTCATGCCCATTTCTTGACCAACTTGGTTAAGTCGTGAAAATAAGTTAGCAGTATTTTCAAGATTGCTGTTTGTTGAAATAGCTACTTGATGAATCCCTGCCATCGCTTGTGCAAAGTTACCCGTTTCTTGGGTTGCAATTTTGATACGAGCAGTTAAGCCCATGTATTCATCGGCAGTATTGATGATAGAGCCTGCACTTACGCCAAGCGTTGCCATTGATGCAACTAATGCTGTTACACCTGTTTTTAATCCAATAAAACCCTGATTGAGTTGGTTTAAACTTGTATTTAAACGGTTATTGTTTTGGTTCTGTTGTTGGGTTTCTTGATTAAGTTCACTAACAGCTTGCTCTGTTGTATTAATATTTTGATTCAGTTGATGGATACTTGGCAGACCATTCACATCAGCATTTATCGTAATACTGGTTTCTAAATTCTGCGACATAAAAATACTCCACTTAAATAAGTAGAGTATAGTTAAAATCAATATATGCGATTAGTTGAAGTTGTTCAAAAAATTGAAATACTTCAGACATACAAAAAAGGGGAATTGTGCATAATATTTTTTTATTTTTGAGTGTTGAGATGCCTGAAAAAACAACTGTTCCATATTTAATCAAAATTTTAGCTGTCATTATTGGCGGTATCATTGCTTTAGTTTTGAGTGGTGATATTGACCAGGACGGAAAAATTAAAATTAATTTTGGTGTTATTTTAAAATTTACAAGCTCAGTCATGATTGGATTGTATATCGGTGAATTCTGTATTGACTGGTACGACTGGGAGCATTTAAGTTATTTCTCCCAGGGAGCAGTAATGATGATGTTTTCTGTATTCGGAATGTTGGTGATGGGGATTATTTATCAAGCGATTCAAGTCAGCTTTAAAAATAAGTCTTTGATTGATGTTGTGATTGAAATTAAACGAGCGTTGGGAGCTTTATTGAAATGAAGAAGATTTTTAATAAATTGCGTAAAATGAGCGGTGGTCGTCTGACACAAGAACAAGTAGATGCAGGTAATACGATTGTTGAACAAGTGGGACAAGAAACGTTAGCACAATTATTAAATGTGCATTCAACAATGACTATTTCTGAACAAGGCTATGCGTTAATCAAACAATTTGAAGGCTTACGTTTAAATGCTTATTTGGATAGTGCGAATATTGCTACAATCGGTTATGGTACAATCAAATATCCAAACGGTAAAAGCGTAAAAATGGGCGATACTTGCACAAAAGAACAAGCAGAAGAATGGTTAAAACAAGATTGCCAATGGGTGATAGAGACCATTGAAAAACACGTTAAAGTTACGCTTACTCAATCACAATATGATGCCTTGGCTAGCTTTATTTACAATGTGGGTGAAACACAGTTTGCAGGTTCAACGTTACTGAAACGTTTAAATAGTGGTGATATTCAAGCCACGGCGGAACAGTTCGGAGTTTGGGTCAATGCAGGCGGTAAACGTGTGCAAGGGCTAGTGAATCGCCGTGAACAAGAAAAAAATGTGTTTTTAGCTTGATAAAAATCCCCTAGCTTATAAAAGGAATACATGTTATATTTTTCTTATCTTTAATAGAAAGTGTTGTGTAATGTGAGTACTTCAAGTAAATAACAGTACATATAACAGTATATGATATTTTGTTTTAAATATATTTTTTAAAAATCAATATATTAATTCTGTAATTTGTTACTCGCTGGTCGTACCATCAAAAATAATATGAGTACAAACAAAAGGATAGATGTTAGAATGTATGCAATTTCTTTTGATTTAGACCCTGCCATTATTCATGCTCAAAAAATGGGGCATATCTATAGCGATATTGATAACCTTCTACATCAATATGGTTTTCAACGTTTACATAATCATGTTTATTGTTATCCAAAAGAAGATATGGCTCATGTATTTAACACATTAAATGCCTTAAAAAACTTAGCAGGTTTTGCTGAAGTAGTCAAAGAAATTTATACCTTTCGTATGGAACAATGGTCAGAATTTACATCATTTATTAAAGCAAGGTAAGTTCAGTTGAAAATATCATCATCTTTATTGCAATTTTAATTTCAAATCATATAGTTGGTTTGAGCAATAGCGAAATCCAATAAATTTAAAGCAGTATAAAAATAAACGCAAAAACAAAAAAATGGCAATAAATGATTTATTGCCATTTTTATTAAGCGAGTAGTTAGAATAAACGGTTTAAACCATTTAATGCAGCGACACGGTACGCTTCCGCCATCGTTGGATAGTTAAAGGTTGTATCAACAAAGTACATTAAATGATTGTTTGGACTCCGCATGACCACTTGTCCAATGTGGACAATTTCCGATGCACTATGTCCAAAGCAATGAATGCCAAGCACTTCTAAAGTATCACGATGGAATAAAATTTTTAATTCGCCGACTGTATCACCAGTAATTTGTGCACGAGCCAAATGACGGAATGATGCCTGACCGACTTCGTACGGAATACATTCTTCCGTTAATTGTTGTTCTGTTTTACCAACCGATGAAATCTCTGGAATGGTATAAATCCCCGTTGGAATATCAGTTACCGGTAAGACATATTCACCGCTCATATTTGAACCAGTACAACGTCCTTGGTCATAGGCAGCCGATGCAAGCGAAGGCCAACCAATCACATCGCCCGCAGCATAAATATTTTCTACGCTGGTTTGATATTCGCTATTGACTTGTAATTGTCCACGTTCATTTGGGGTTAAGCCGACATTTTCTAAACCTAAACCATCAGTATTGCCTGAACGTCCATTACACCATAATAAAGCATCTGCTTTGATTTTTTTACCGCTCTTTAAGTGTAAGACCACATGGTCATCAAAGGTTTCTAGGCGTTCCATTTGCTCATTATGGCGAATTAATACCCCTTGGTCTCGCAAGTGGTAAGATAACGCATCTGCAATTTCACTATCTAAATAGCTTAACAGTTTTGGTTGTGTATTAATCAAATCAACTTTGTGGTATAAGCCAATGAAAATTGACGCATATTCACAGCCAATCACCCCTGCACCGTAAATAATAATTTTTTGGATTGGATAATCTAACTCTAAGATTTTATCTGAATCAAAGACACGAGGGTGATTAAAGTCAATGCTTTTTGGGTGATATGGACGGCTCCCTGTTGCAATTACAATTTGATTACAAATCAGGGTTTCATTAATGCCATCTAAACCATATACGACAATGGTGTTTTTATCTTGGATATAAGCACGTCCATAATAGACATCAATTTTGTTACGGTCGTAGAAACGTGAATGCGTTTCGACTTGTTGTTGAATGACTTTATGGGCATTTTGCAACACCTGTTTCATGGTCAGTTGTTGCCAATCGCCAACTTTTTGGAATAATGGGTCTCGGCGGAAATGGATAATGTTAGATACAGTTTGACGTAATGCTTTACTTGGAATCGTTCCTACATGGGCACAGTTTCCGCCTAATTGTGAACGCATTTCAATAATGGCAACACGTTTTCCTGCTTTTGCCAATTTCATGGCAGCACCTTCGCCTGCAGGCCCTGAACCGATGACGACCGCATCATATTTAATCAGTTTTCCACGAACAACTTCTTTTTTGCGTGGCATAATTTGCTCCTAAACATCTTTAAGTGTATATGATTATTATCGCTTATTTTGCTTAATATTTCACGAAATTACCATTTATTTTCATGATAATTGTTAAATAAAAAATGATGATGTTTATCTGTGTTATCAATCTGTATAACATTTAAACAATTTTTATGGGAATGATACGAATCTTTGGCAAAAAAACGAGTATAATAACAAGATATTTTTAGGGCGTATTTATTTTTCAGCAAATGCAAACCAAAACGTCTTAAAATCTAACTTTTTTCAAGCGTGTAACAGATTTACACATTTTTATCTTATTTAATGGTAAAACATCATGTCAGAACAGCGTAAAGCCGAACAAGGGGTCAAACTTCGTGGTGCTGAAAAAGTCGCCCGTATTCCTGTAAAAGTCATTCCAACGGTAGAAGTGCCACGCAAGCCAGATTGGATTCGTGTAAAAATGACCGCTCCTGAAGAAGTGCAACGCATTAAAACCACGCTCCGCCAACAAAAATTACATACGGTGTGTGAAGAGGCCGCCTGTCCAAACTTACCAGAATGTTTTGGGGGCGGTACGGCAACCTTTATGATTATGGGGGATATTTGTACACGCCGTTGTCCATTCTGTGATGTGGCACATGGTCGCCCAAATGCTTTAGACCCTGATGAACCACGCCATATGGCGGAAACCATTGCAAATTTAGGTTTAAAATATGCGGTGATTACATCGGTTGACCGTGATGATTTGCGTGATGGTGGGGCTCAACATTTTGTAGATTGTATTTTAGAAGCTCGTAAACTTAGCCCAAATACCTTGTTAGAAATTTTAGTGCCTGATTTCCGTGGACGTATGGACATTGCCTTGCGTATTATGACCGAATGTCCGCCAGATGTATTTAACCATAATATTGAAACTGTGCCACGTTTATATAAAGCGATGCGTCCAGGGTCTGATTATCAACATTCTTTAAACCTATTAAAAACCTTTAAAGAATATTGTCCAGATGTGCCAACTAAATGCGGTTTAATGGTCGGTTTAGGGGAAACTGAACAAGAAGTGTTAGATTTGCTTGATGATTTACACGCACATGGCGTCGATTTAGTTACCATTGGGCAATATTTACAACCATCTAAACAACACGCCCCGATTGACCGTTTTGTAACCCCTGAAGAATTTGAGCGTTATGCGGAGCATGGGCGTAAATTAGGCTTTAAAAATATTTGGTCGGCTCCAATGGTACGTTCAAGCTACTATGCTGACCGTCAATATTATGGAGAGCCTGTGCCAGCAGTTCGCCGTAAAACTGACCCAGCCAAAAAAATTGATGTCTTAGCGGTTGAAGTGTAAGAGATTGAGATGGCAAGTTATCCTTTAGTTGCCTTTGAACGTGCTGATGACCTTGCGGTGATTAGTGCGATTGAAGATGTAAAAAAGACACAACTTCACGTTGCCTTTTGGGTCAATGACCCAAATCAGGCGATTCTTTATCCATCAACAATCGCTGAACCTATCCGCCAAGATGAATTGTGGCAACACACTTGTTTTGAGTTATTTATTGGGCTAAAACAGCGTGATGAATATCGAGAAATTAACCTTGCACCGTCTGGAGCTTGGCAAGCCTATGCGTTTGAAGAATACCGCTATCCTGACAGTATGCCCCCTGTATGGGCGAATGACATCATCTTAGTCGATTTACAGCGAACTCGTTACGGCATTAATGCAACCTTAGATTTAAAAACATGGTTAGAGCCATATAATATGACTTTCCATGATATTTATGTCGGGACGACAGCGGTCATTGAAACTGCGGAAAAATGCCATTATTTTGCCATGCAACATAGTGGTAAACACGCCGATTTTCATAATAAACGAGATTGGTTACATACCTTTTAAGTTGATTTATTAAGCAAAAAATCGCATTTATCCTAGTTGTGGTAAATGCGTTTTTTTAACTGTTTTTAAACTGTTTTAAAGCTATTTTTAAAATAATGCTCTCGTTCATTACGTTTATTTAAAAAGCCATAATGTTGATTAATCCATTCACGAGTAAAACCTGCATTGTGCATTGCATTTTTAAAATGCTGATTAAACTCATCTAAATGATTTTCACTATATGGACAATAATTTATTAATTCATTTTGATATTGGCTTAAATAAAATTTATAAAGTGTATTGATATTATTAAGATTAGGAGCAGTAGAAAATAAATCTTTTAAATGATAATCAAAAAATGGGGCGATACGTTCATAACAATATTTGAGTGGTCGAATATCATCAAGCATAATTTGCATCACTTGGTGTCGCATTTTTTTATGATTGACATGGGAAACTAAATAACTTAAATCATAAATATCTTTTAAACGTGGCGAGATAATCGATTGACTCAATTTCCATGCAATTTGCGTACAAATCGGTACTGTATAAGGCATATACAATTCATCGATTGCTGTGTTTAAAATCAAAGGTTCAGGTTGTTCAAATAGTTTAAGATGTATCGAAATATCAATGCCTAAGCTTAGTTCTTGTTCATGCAGTTTAACTCGTATTTGATTATAAAACGTTTCAAAATCGGTAATATCATTTTGATAATCTGCAATGCCCCATGAAGTATTAACGGAAAAAGGCTGAAACACTAAACCATCATCGAGTGGGAATTGAGTAACGGCATTAAGCCATTTTGATAATGTGGATTCGATAGATTCGCTATTTGTTTCATGACTTAAAGAGACAAAATCTAAATCTTGTGGTACACGATATTGTGCAGATGGAAAATATTCACGAGATAAAAAACTGCCTTTCAGCATAAACTCTGAACCAATCATACTGGCACGGCGTAAAAATCCTTCATTAGCATATAAAACTAAATATTGATGATGGTTTAAATGTGGGTAAGTTGTACGATAATAATCGAGTGCTTGAGTAAGTTTTGGGTGTATCATTTTAAAGTCCTAAATTAAAGCCAACCTTTATCTAGTTGTATCGCAGTATCATAAATACAATATTCATATTGTGATTTAATACAGGTTAAATTTGGATAATATGCTAAAGCAGAAATAAGATGTTCTACATTTTGATAAAATAATATCGGTTGTTGATATTCTCGAATGGTGAGAAAACGGTAATTTTTTTGTGCGTATAATTGATTTTTGGATAAATGAGCATGATAGCGTTGAGCAAATTGTTTTAAGGTTTCAAATTGCTCTGTAGCATAATGGATTTTACCATGCCATTCATAATAGCCTTGGTGAATATGGTGTGGGTGTGTTTGAAAAAACCGTGTAACATCTTGTGCAGGGATTTCGACTTTTTGGCGAATAATCGGAAAATTGGCTTGAGCAAAAATATTACATAAGCGTTTGATATGTGGTTGAAATTCGTTAAAACTGGGAGCAGAGTGTACCCATGAAAACATCGGTTGTTGTGTGTTTACGCCTGTTGCTAATTCAATTAAAACCGCTTTTCCGCCACATTGTTGGCACAGGTTTTGAAACTCAAGTAACCGTGTACTCGATGTTTGTTCAATGGTCAAATGAAGCTCAAACAGAAACTTTGCAGGCATGATGGAAAATCGTATTCAACGAATATAGATGTATTATTATACGGTTATCTCATCTAAAAAATAAATGATTTTTCCCTTAAAAAAATCAGCATTTTCTCGTATAATCCATGTTATTTGTTTTTTCTTTTTCTTGGCTAGGAATTTCTATGACTCATATTGCCGCCTTGCACCGTCCAAGTCAGCTCCAGCTGAATGCCGATGGACATCTTAAACATTTCCTTACCACAGAAGGCTTATCTAAAGAGATTTTAACGCATATTTTAGATACGGCTGATAGTTTTATCAATGAACAAAATCAACTGATTAACCGTCCATTATTGGAAGGGCGTACCGTGATGAATTTGTTTTTTGAAAATTCTACACGTACTCGTACCACTTTTGAGGCAGCCGCTAAGCGTTTATCTGCCAATGTGTTAAATATTGATATTGCACGTTCGAGTACCAATAAAGGCGAAACCTTGCGTGATACCTTGTGGAATTTAGAGGCGATGGCAGCCGATATTTTTGTGGTACGTCATGGTTCATCTGGAGCTGCTCATTTTATTGCGGAAAGTGTTTGCCCAAATGTGGCGATTATTAATGCAGGGGACGGTCGTCATGCTCACCCAACGCAAGCAATGTTAGATATGCTGACCATTCGCCGTGAAACAAAACGCCCATTTTCAGAGTTAAGCATTGCGATTATTGGAGATATTAAACATTCTCGTGTGGCACGTTCTAATATTGCCGCTTTACAAACTTTAGGCTGTCAAGATATTCGTGTGATTGCACCTAATACTTTATTGCCATCAGGATTTGCGGAATATGGTGACCATGTACGTCTATTTAATAATATGGACGCAGGAGTAAAAGATTGTGATGTGGTGATTGCTTTGCGTATTCAAAATGAGCGGATTGATTCTCCTGCATTATCATCGCCACAAGAATTTTTTAAAACTTTTGGTTTAGATGACCGCCGTGTCAAATTAGCAAAACCAGATTGTATTGTTATGCACCCTGGCCCTATGAATCGTGGCGTTGAAATTAGTTCAAGCGTGGCAGATGGTGAACAATCGGTGATTTTAAAGCAAGTAACCAATGGTATTGCGGTGCGTATGGCAGTATTAGCCTTGTCAATGCAAGGGCAGTTACAAGTTCAAGGTCTAGCAAGTTTTACAATTTAAGTGAGTGGAGTAAATTAAATGTCAGCGATTAAAATTGAAAATGTACGTTTTATTAACCCCATCACCGCAACCGAGCAAGTACAAGATGTTTATTTGCAAGATGGAAAATTAGTCGAATCTTTACAAGGTGAGATTGAAATCATTGATGGCACAGGCAAATGGCTTATGCCAACCATGGTTGATTTATGTGCTCATTTGCGTGAACCGGGGCAACAACAGCACGGAACACTTAAGTCAGAAGGGACAACCGCACGAGAACAGGGTATTTTACACATTGTCGTACCGCCTGATTCTAAACCGATTGTGCAAGATAATGGTGCATTAATTCAAGGCTTAATTGAAAAAGCATGGGACGATGCAGGCATTCATCTTAATATCATTGGGGCATTAACGCAAGGATTACAAGGCAAACAACCAGCGAATATGGCTGGATTAAAAAAAGGTGGATGTTTAGCGGTGTCCAATGCCTATGCACCCTTTGCCAATGATGATGTGATTTTACGCACCTTAGAATATGCTCAAGGCTTAGATTTAACGGTCATTTTTTATCCTGAAGAACCAGAATTAGCCAAAGATGGTTGCGTTCATCAAGGCTTTACCGCATCACGTCAAGGCTTACCAACCATTCCAGTATTAGCGGAAACCGTTGCGGTAGGAAAATACTTATTGATGGTTGAGGCAACAGGCGTAAAAGCCCATTTTGGCTTATTATCTTGTGGGGCATCGGTTGATTTAATTCGCATTGCCAAAGAAAAAGGCTTAAATGTAACCGCAGATGTTGCCATTCACCAATTACATTTAACTGATGAAATTACAGATGGCTTTAATGCTTTAGCACACGTTCGCCCGCCATTACGTTCAGAAAAAGACCGTGAATTGTTGCGAGAAGGGGTAGCAAGTGGCGTGATTGATGCAATTTGTAGCCATCATGAGCCACTAAGTGCATCAGCAAAAATGGCACCTTTTGCGGAAACGACCGCAGGCATTAGTAGCTTTGATAGCTTTGTGGCATTGGGCGTAAGTTTAGTTGAACAAGGCTTGCTTAGCCCATTACAATGGGCAGAACGTGTAACCCTGACACCTGCGAAAATTGCCAATATTGAGCAGGCATGGTTAGAACAACACGGCTGGGCATTAATTGACCCAACCCAACAATGGCTACTTGATGAACACAGCATACGTTCAAAAGGAAAAAATACGCCATTAATTGGTTCAACCTTAACAGGAAAAACGGTGCGAGTATTTACACCTTAATTGAGCTTAAATCAAATCAGTTTTCTATTTAAAATGGAATACTGATTTGATTTTAGATATTATTTCATTCATAAAGATGAAGAGTATTTAAAATGAATAATTTAGATGAATTAATTCAATATTATCAACAAAAACAAAAACTTAAATTTTTGTATTTTTGGGGACATCAACCAAAAAGCAATGGCTTAATTGGAGCAGAAATATTTAGCCAATGGTATCCTGCACCATTTGAATGTAATGGCGTAAAATATGCAACGGCTGAACATTATATGATGGCACAAAAAGCCATATTATTTGATGATACTGAACAGTTTCAAGCAATTATTCAAAGTTCGCACCCTAAACAAGCCAAAGATTTAGGACGTTTGGTAAAAGGATTTAATCAACAGATTTGGGAACAACACCGAGAACAAATTGTTTTTGATGGAAATTTAGCGAAATTTTCACAACATCAAGATTTAAAAACATTTTTACTAAGTACAGGAGATAGAGTATTGGTTGAAGCAAGTCCAGTCGATAAAATTTGGGGCATTGGTCTAGCAAAAGATGCCGAGCATATTGATAATCCATTGACATGGAAAGGCTTAAATTTACTTGGTTTTGCATTAATGAAAGTACGCACAGTTTTACAACAAGGTCAAGTCTAATTTATATTGAGTTGAATGACCGATAATTAAAAATCGGTCATTTTAATTTTATATTGATTTAAAATTATTGTTTATCTAAATAAAATAAGGATAAAATGCCTGCAGCAATTAAAGGCCCTACAGGAACACCACGCAAAAATGCGACACCAAGCACAGTTCCAATTAATAAACCAGCGACGGCATTAGGTTGATTACTCATTAAGATAACACCACGTCCGCCTAACCATGCCACAAAAACGCCAATTAAAATTGCAACTAAAGATTGAATATGAATAAATGATTTTAAAATGGTTTCACCGCTAAGTTTTCCACTTGCAATCGGTGTTAAAACTGCAATCGTTAAAATTAAAATCCCAATATTTAAACCATATTGTTGCATATATGGAAAAATCGTTTGTCCAATCGGCAAAAGTTTTATAATAATTAAAATCATCGTGGCAATGGAAATAGTATGATTTTGACTTAATACGCCACAGGCAAGTAAAATCAAAAGTACTATTAAATTTAAATCAAGTTGATTCATACTATTTTACCCAGTATTTAAAAATAATGAAGATACATCATCTTTATGTAACTGTCAAATAACAAAAAATAGCTGAATTTTTAAGATATATCTTGATAAAATGCTCAATGAGAAGGCGTAAAAGACCATGAATCCTTCGATTTTTGCTAGGTTTTTAGCTTAAAATCCGTTATACTATCGCCTTTAATATGCGGTCAGGAATAGCCATGCAACCTACGATTGCTCGTATTTTATTTACATCGTTAATTTTTGCTTTAGGTATTGCCCCAACATCTGCCATGTGGGTATTAGTTTTACGCAAAATTGAATTTGTGATGCCAGTATTTTTATCTTTAACCATTGTATTTGTTTTATTATTTGTACCTTTAATTTTATTACAAAATGGGTATTTATATTTTAAACGTACAGATGAAATATTAGATAAAAAATTAACGTGGTTAAGTCATACTTATTTTGTATTAAATGGCTTATGTTTAGCATCGTGGATTGGATTTATGGTATTTACACCGTGGTCTTAGAATCTGTTAATGATTTTGCATGAACTATTCTACAAAAATATGAAAGCGTAATGAATTGTAAACAGGTTCTTAAACAAAGTAGAGCATTTTAAATGAAAATTTATTTAACTGATACCCAACAAGATGTTGAATTTGATTTAGGTAAAACTCAACACGATATTCAAACCTTATTGGTTTTAAAAAAAATTATTCCAAGTGTAATGGAATTATTATTGCCGATTCTTCCTGATGAAAATCAAACACAACAAAAAGAAATTACTTGGGAATCTACTTCAGTAGAATTTGAGTTATTTAAAAAAGTGTATCAATCATGGCTAACAATGGAATTACGCTTAAAAACCCTTGAGCGTTTTAAGGACATTGCATTTATTAAAACTTTATTAATTAATGCTCAACAACATCGCCAAAATTTACGCCAACAAGGTCAATATAAAAATGTTGAATTAGATTATTTATTTTTCTTATATTTACATAGTATGATTGATGCGGAATTGGTCGAATTAGGCGAGCCATTTTATATTCCAACCTTTAAACAGTTGTGGCAAAAAGATATGGCTCATCTTAGAACCTGTTCATGATTAATTTTTTTAGGCAAAAATAAGCTAAATTGCCAGCTTTTCAAGGAAAAAACGCAGATTGATAGTGGTTCTATCAAGCAAGTTTTTGACGCAGAAAAGCAAAATTTAGCCATTTTTGGCAAAAAAGCAATGATTGTTAAAAAATATTCTACAAAAATATAAAGCATAATTAATTGTGAACAGGTTCTTAAAGTTTAGCTGATGTCGAATATTCAGATTATTGATGAAAAATCTAGGTGAGTAGTTGTGTTGTCGGAAAGAATGAGAGATAATAGGGAAATCAAAAAAGAGAAATGACCAGTATGGGACATGACCACATTGCTCACATGATTATCAATGGTGTCCTATGAGCAATTTAGATATTTTTTTAATGATTTTATTACTTGTTGGCGGTGTCAATGGTTTCCGTCTGGGGTTAGTACAATCTTTAGCCAACCTTTTGGGTTGGTTTTTTGCTTTTTTCTTTGCTGTTAAATATTATCCAACATGGGCTACCTTGTTTGATTGGACATCAAGTGAGCAATGGGTGCATCAAGTTTGGGCGTTTATTTTTATTGTATGCGGAATGTTAATTTTGACATGGATTAGTGCAGTTATTCTAAAAAAGGCATTGAAAACATTAAAACTATCCCCATTAGACCGTATTATTGGCGGTGCATTTGGCGGGCTGAAAAGTTTGATTTTTATTTTAATCGTCATGCATATCATTAGCCCATGGGCAGGACAAAGTGATATTTGGCGAAATTCAAAAATGATTAATTTTTTAGCACCGCATACCCCGATTGCAATGAAATGGTCGCAGTATGTAAAAGAGCAAGCTGTTGATTATATTGAAGAAGAATCTTTAAAAAAAGGAACAAGCGACAGGTTCAAAATCTAAAGATTCATCAAAATGATGTTTTTATTTGTGTTCACCTTAACATAGGGCTTTAATATGTGTGGAGTTGTTGGGATTGCTGGAAAAGCACCTGTAAATCAAATGTTGTTTGACGCATTGACGATGTTACAGCATCGTGGTCAAGATGCAGCAGGTATTGTAACGTGCCATGATGGGCGTTTATATTTGCGTAAAGATAATGGTATGGTGCGAGATGTTTTCCACACCCGACATATGCGTGCATTGATTGGTAATTATGGCATTGGTCATGTTCGTTATCCAACGGCGGGTTCATCAAGCAGTGCAGAAGCACAGCCATTTTATGTAAACTCACCGTATGGCATTACCTTGGCTCACAATGGTAATTTAACCAATGCACAAGAGTTAAACGAAGAGTTATTCCAAACCGATTTACGTCATATCAATACCGATTCTGACTCGGAAGTTTTACTCAATGTTTTTGCTCACGAAATGCAGAAATGTGGTAAGGTTAATCCAACTGCAGACGATGTTTTCCAAGCAGTTGCTCGTGTACATGAGCGTTGCCAAGGGGCGTATGGCGTAGTGGCAATGATTACAGGACATGGTTTAGTCGGTTTCCGTGACCCGTTTGGGATTCGTCCATTAATTTATGGCTCTCGTGAAACAGAAGCAGGAACAGAGTACATTATCGCATCGGAATCGGTTGCATTAACCGCACTTGGGTTTAAAATTGAGCGAGATATTGAACCAGGGGAAGCGATTTTTATTGATGCGGAAGGTAATTTCTTTAGCAAGCAATGTGCAAAAAATCCACAATATCGCCCATGTATTTTTGAATACGTTTATTTTGCTCGTCCAGATGCGATTATTGATGGCATTTCTGTGTATAAAGCACGCTTAAAAATGGGTGAAAAATTAGCCTATAAAATTCTAAAAGAATGGGGCGAAGACCATCAAATTGATGTGGTGATTCCAATTCCAGATACTAGCCGTACATCTGCACTCGATTTAGCCAATATTTTAGGGGTGAAATTCCGTGAAGGGTTTATGAAAAACCGTTACATTGGGCGCACCTTTATCATGCCGGGGCAACAACAACGCAAAAAATCGGTTCGCCAAAAACTCAACCCTGTCGAATTAGAGTTTAAAGATAAAAATGTTTTATTGGTCGATGACTCGATTGTGCGTGGTACGACCTGTAATGAAATCATTCAGATGGCACGAGATTCTGGTGCGAAAAATGTCTTCTTTGCATCTGCCGCACCGATGGTTAAATATCCAAACGTGTACGGCATTGATATGCCAGCCAAAGCCGAACTCATCGCATCTGAACGTGATGTAGATGAAATTTGTCAAATTATTGGTGCAGACCGCTTAATTTTCCAAGACTTAGAAGACTTAAAAGATGCCGTGCGTACCACAAAAGTCCCACATTTAACCGAGTTTGATTGCTCTGTATTTGATGGCGTTTATGTGGCTGGGGGCATTGATGATGAATATTTGACCCAATTAGAGCAAGCACGCAATGATGGGGCAAAAAAGAAAAAAGATGGCTATATCGATGTTAATATTGATGCGTCTTCTGTTGATTTAACAGGCATTAAAAGCAGTTAAATAACATGATGGTATGATGGCAATGGTCATCATACCATGTTTAAAAAATAGTGAGCAATGATGGATAATCAAACAAAAATAACTCAATCTCAACACATTGCACATCTCTTTATCGCACAACACACTATTTTAAATGATTTACAGACCTATAAAAAACGTAATCAAGTTCATATTATTTGGATTTATCTACATTATTTTATTTTTTTAACCATTAGTAGTTTTATTTTATATTATAGCATTTGTTTTTTAGATGTTTTTTTACTACATCATAACCATATTACAATGGTACAGTATGCACCTATTTGGATTGTCATTTTTTATCTAATTAGTATGTTGTTGATTGTGGGATATAGTTATTTAACGGCTTATCTTAACCCTAATCATTTTACTCAAAAAATAAATGCTCAACCTTTGGTCGAGAATGCACAAAGTGCAGAAGAATTAAAACTCTTTGCTTTAAATCATCAAATTGCAAATTTTTTAAATGTTGAACCGATTCCAATTTATATTTTATATGATGAATCTTCAATTAATGCGTTTTCTTATACTCTGGGAAAACAAAATAAAATAATATTGACATGGGGGAGTGTATTTTATCTTGATGAAATGGAGTTAATGATTTTATTATATCGTCAATATTATTTTATTCTATCAGGGGAAAGTAAAATCCGCAGTCATGTTTATCATGTCTTAACAGGTTATACAGGATTAGCCCAATGGTCATGGAATCAACTTAAAATAGGCACTCAACAATTAAAACAAGATGATGTTTTAATTTATAGCAGTAGCAGAGTTGTTCTGGCTTGGTTTATTTATCAGCTAAGTTTTTTAGATTTAAAATGGGGACAGTTTTTTAAATATTTTACCTTGCATTATCGTGAAAAAGCATTAGAACATTTAATTACATCGCATTTATCTTCTAAGATAAGCTATGCACGTCTTTTAATTAAATTGGATTCAGCCAAACATTCGTATTTTCATTCTACAGGACAGTTTCAATTAGACGTTTTGGGCTTTGCAAAAACCTATCCAACCCTTTTTGCTGTGCATTTATCACCTGTTCAACGGTTAGCAAAATTATCATTTCATTATTCAACGCTTTATGCTTTTGATGATGATAGTGATGTTTTTCAATATCAAGGGATTTCTAAATTATCAGGGATTTGTTATCATTTAAAACTGATATTTGGTGCAGATTTAACAGAAATTATTCCGCCGTTGTCTAAGGTATGGAAAGAACAATTACGATTAGTTTATTTAATGCGTGATTCACAACACGCTCATTTAAGCCGTGATTTGATTCGTCCATTAAATCCTGTTTTGCGTGAAAAAATGGTGCAGGAGCAATATTTTAAAAAGATTTTTAGAACACAGGCACATTTTTTGCATAGTTTAACCTTGGTTTTAATTTTACGCAAAAATCCTAAATTAATTCAACAAAATTTAGATGGTGTAGATATTAGTGCAACCATTTGTGAGAATTTTAAAGGACTTGATGAGCGATTATATATTGAGATTTTTAAGCAATGTTGTTCGCAAATTCATTTACCTAAAAGTTTAGCTTATGAATATTTAAACACATGGCAAGAGATTATTCAGCAAAATGGTCAATTAAGTTTATTAGATGCGTTATTATTTGAGAAATTAAAGGCTCAAGTTGGGGTTTTACCTGCTCCTGTTCCTTATCAAAGAAAATATATTATTGATGATATTATTACATTATTAGACAGTATTTTATATATTCAGCCATATACCGCATTTTCTTTAGCGTTACGGAATCAAATGATTGAGTTGGCATTTGGTAAAACTTATTTGCAAAAATATAAAAATGGCATTCCCCATCGAACGATTCAATTTTCAGTAATTTTACATCGTGTTGCAGGCTTACATTATCGAGACCGTTTGATGTTATTAAATATGATTGAGTTATTATTATGGGACGATGGTATTTTAACGCAAGAAGGTTTAGATGTTTTAGTGTTATTGGCGTGGCGTTTAGGGATTGAATCGCATACCTTAGAAAAAACGAGTATATCGCCGTAGTCAGTTGTCGATTGTTTAGCCAACAATGAAACGTAAAAGGAAAAGCGTGTTATACTTTTAATGTAGGTTTGGTTTAAAATCGTATATTTATTTTCATCAGGTTGGTGTTAAGCGAGAGCGAAACCCAACAATTTAAATTAATATTTTAAATGCGTTGTTTTTTAGGCTCTTTTGGTAGTTGGTTTTATGTCGCAATTTTTTCAGCATCAACAGCAAATATTACATTTGATGGGGATTGTACAATGGGTTGAGCCATCGCAAATGACTCAACCATTGCATTATTCTATTTGGCGAGATACCGCTGATGATGTTGTGATACATGATGTTACACAAAATGCAGAGCATCAAACCATTCAAGATGTTACTCAACCTGTTATTTCATTTGAGAAATTTTTACATCAAGATGTAGAACAACGTCCAACTGATTTACCAGACCAAGCCCTGACTCAGCCACAAACGGTTATCCCAACGATTGAGTATGTCAAAACAGCAGAGCCTTTAGCCCCAAAATTAAATCTTCATCTTTATAGTGTTGCTAATGTGGTGATGGTTGTGGATTGGGTCAATACTACATCAGCAGAACAGCAGTTATGGCACAATATTCAACAGGCAATTATTAAAAAATATCCGCATTTGTCTATCACCCAACATTATTTAACATGGCAATATCAAACCTTTGAATTAAATATTGAAATGATGTTTGACCAATATATACAAGGTTTTTTAGATGTGCATGGTGCAGAGAAACAATGTTTTGTTTTAGGACAATTACCATATTTCCAAAAGCCTGAACAGGCGAGCCATTATCGTTATTTTCCAAGTTTAACAGAATTGCTCAATCAAGAGTCATCAAAACGACAGTTATGGCAAGAATTGCAACAATGTATCCTTATGTAAATGATGGATACAAGTGTACGGAATGTTACAAATAAGAATAATTAAAAACTTCTATTGTCATCTCTGTATTGTTTTTGTAAAAAACTAAAGTATAGAGTGAATAATTCCGTAGTGGATTGACTTTTCTGACTAGCGAAGTCTGCTAAAGATACAGTAAAATAGCGACATTGCATGTATGATAAAACGGCAACATCGTTTGCCTATGGAGTGAACATTCTTATGTTTATAGTGGTTGGTGCCAACGCACACTCATCTTTTAAAATTTCACAACTTTTAGCAAGGTTACAGGGGTTTGGTGCGGTTGAAGCACTCGAAAGTCAATGGGTTTATTTATTTGATGATATGCTAAGCGTAGAGCATTTAGATGGTGCTTTGCAATTATTGAATGATGGACAACGTTTTGAATTACGTCAAGCAAATGAAAATGAAGTTCAAGTATTAGTTACCCCACGCATTGGCACCATTTCGCCATGGTCATCAAAAGCAATCGATATTTTTAAAAATTGCAACATTGCGATTAACCGTGTTGAACGTGGTATTTTATATACCTTAAAAGGTGTCGCTGAACTTAGCCCAGAAATGAAATTGGCACTCCATGACCGTATGACAGAAAGCGTATTTGACCATGTTAATGATGCTCAAGTCCTGTTTCATGAAGCAAAGGCAAAACCACTCAATGAAATTAATATTTTAGGCGATGGATTATATGCCTTAAAAACCGCAAACCAAGAATTTGGCTTTGCCTTATCAGAAGAAGAAATGGACTATCTCAATGATGAGTTTAGGAAACTTGGACGTAATCCAAATGATGTTGAATTGATGATGTTTGCTCAAGCAAACTCTGAACATTGCCGTCATAAAATTTTTAATGCGGAATGGACGATTGATGGTGAAAAGCAACCGCTATCATTATTCCAAATGATTAAAAATACACATAAAAAATCCCCACTTGATGTCCTTTCTGCCTATAAAGATAATGCGTCTGTGATTACAGGCTTTCAGGGTGAACGTTTTTATCCAACCAAAAACGCTGAAACTGGACATTATCAATACCAATATCACCACGAACCAACACACATTTTAATGAAGGTTGAAACGCACAATCACCCAACCGCAATTTCACCATTTGCAGGGGCTGCGACAGGTTCAGGCGGTGAAATTCGTGATGAAGGTGCAACAGGACGTGGCGGTAAACCAAAAGCAGGCTTAACGGGTTTTACCGTTTCAAACTTAAATATTCCAAATTTTGAGCAACCGTGGGAAGTGCCGTATGGTAAGCCAAACCGTATGGCATCACCATTACAAATCATGATTGATGGGCCTTTAGGCGGTGCTGCGTTTAATAATGAGTTTGGTCGTCCAAACCTTGCAGGCTATTTCCGTACCTTTGAGCAAAATGTCAATGGTCAAGTAAAAGGTTTCCATAAACCAATTATGATTGCAGGGGGATATGGTAATATCCGTGCTGACCATGTTGAAAAAAATGACATTCAAGCAGGCGATTTATTGATTGTATTGGGTGGCCCTGCCATGTTAATTGGTTTAGGGGGTGGTGCAGCATCTTCAGTCAATAGCGGTGCAATGGGAGAAAATCTTGATTTTGCATCGGTACAACGTGAAAACCCAGAAATGGAACGCCGTTGCCAAGAAGTGATTGACACCTGTTGGCGTTTAGAAGAGCAAAACCCAATCGTATCGATTCATGATGTGGGTGCAGGCGGTTTGTCGAATGCTATGCCTGAATTGGTCAATGACCACGAGTTAGGGGCGACTTTAAACTTGCGTAAAATTCCATCGTTGGAATCAGGTATGAGTCCGATGGAAATTTGGTCAAATGAAGCCCAAGAACGTTATGTTTTAGCGATTCGTCCAAGTTCATTAGCCTTATTTGAGTCTATTTGTCAGCGTGAACGTTGTCCGTTTGCAGTCTTGGGTGAAGCGACAGAAGCACGTCATTTAACCGTAGAAGACCCATTATTTAATAATAAAGCGGTTGATTTGCCAATGCAGGTCATGCTGGGTGGTACGCCACGTATGCAACGTAGCTATGAAACGACTGAACGTCAAGGCAATGCGTTTGACCCATATTCTGTTGATTTAAAAGATGCCATTTTCCGTGTGTTAAAAAATCCGACCGTTGCATCAAAATCATTCTTAATTACCATTGGCGACCGTTCAATTACAGGTATGGTTGCTCAAGAACAAATGGTTGGACGTTGGCAAGTACCTGTGGCAGATGTGGCAGTTACAACAACTAATTTACAAGGCTATACTGGTGAAGCAATGGCAATGGGTGAACGTCCGCCAGTGGCTTTACTTAATCCATCAGCATCAGCACGTTTAGCCGTTGCAGAAGCGATTACCAATATTGCCAGTGCCAATATTGAAAAATTGGGCGATGTAAAATTATCAGCAAACTGGATGGCAGCCGCAGGGCAAGCAGGGGAAGACCAAGCCTTATTTGAAGCCGTTAAAACGGTGGGAATGGAAATTTGTCCAGCCCTAGATATTGCCATTCCTGTGGGTAAAGATTCATTATCTATGCGTACCACTTGGCAAGAAAATGGTGAAGATAAATCTGTAACATCGCCATTATCTTTGATTATTACCGCCTTTGCACCTGTGCAAGATGTGCGTAAAACCTTAACGCCTGAATTAAAAAATATTGAAGACTCTGTCTTAGTGCGTATTGATTTATCACATGGTCAATTCCGTTTAGGTGGTTCGATTTTAGCTCAAGTATATCAAGCGATTGGTACTGAAGCACCTGATGTTGATGATTTTGAAGATGTTCGCAACTTGTTTGAATTAATTCAAGATTGGAATGAGCGTGGCTTTATTCAAGCATATCATGATATTTCTGATGGTGGTTTAATTGCAACTGTTGCAGAAATGATGTTTGCATCTCGTTTAGGTGTGGAATTAACCGAAACTCGCATTGAAGCCCTATTTGCTGAAGAAATTGGCGTGGTATTACAACTTAGTCAAGAAGATTGGCAAACCGTGCAAATGGAATTAAATTTAAGTCCATTAAACGACAGTATCGATGTTGTCGGTTATGTGCGTGATAATGATTGCTTGATGGTAGATGATTTAATTTTAGAGCGTAAAGAATTACAACAAGCATGGGCAAGCGTATCTTATCAAATTCAACGTTTGCGTGATAATGCCGAAACCGCAGAGCAAGAATTTTCTTTAATTGCCAATGATGAGCATCAAGGGTTGATTGCTCAAGCAACCTACGATTTAAATGAAAAAATCGAAGCTCCATTCTTAAATTTAAGCCGACCAAATATGGCAATTTTACGTGAACAAGGCGTAAACGGTCATATTGAAATGGCGGCAGCATTTGATAAAGTTGGCTTTAACAGCATTGACGTGCATATGAGTGATTTATTAGCAGGTCGTGTTGATTTAGCAGACTTTGAAGGTTTGGTGGCGTGCGGTGGTTTCTCATACGGTGATGTGTTAGGTGCAGGCGGTGGCTGGGCAAAATCTGTCTTATTCAACGAAGACTTACGCCAACAGTTTAAGAAATTCTTTGAACGTAGCAATACCTTTAGCGTAGGTATTTGTAATGGTTGCCAAATGTTATCACAACTTGCACCATTAATTCCAGGGGCAGAGAATTGGGGACGTTTCCAACGCAATACATCAGAAGTATTTGAAGCTCGTACCGTGAATGTAAAAATTGAAAAATCTGCATCTATCTTATTTGAAGGTATGGAAGGTTCAATTTTACCAATCGCCGTGGCTCATGGTGAAGGGCGTTTAGTGGTCAGCCCAGAAAGCTTGCAACAAATGAAATACGATTTCCAAATTGCAATGCGTTATGTTGATAGTCAAGGTAATCCAACCGAACATTATCCGCTTAACCCGAACGGTTCACCTGAAGGGATTACCGCATTAACATCGAAAGATGGACGTGCAACGGTCATGATGCCACATCCTGAGCGTAATTTCCGAGCAATTCAACACGCTTGGAAACCTGAAGATTGGCAAGAAGATGGTGCTTGGTTGCGTATGTTTAGAAATGCCCGTAAGTTTATTGGCTAAACTAAACAACATCATAAGCACAAGAAAAAAGGGATTAAGTTTAACTTAATCCCTTTTTTGTCGTTATTATCGTGTTGAGTATTTTTTGCTTGCTAAAGATTGATTATTTTGGCAGAATAAAGCGGTAAATTAAAAAACAATAAACTTTTTTAAGTTGGATATTGTTTTTTCAGGTGTATAATTAAATTATTCTTAATGCAACGAGGAGAATGATTATGTCAATGTCTATATGCTATATAACCGCTACCAAAGAAAAATTTGAAGAAATTGAATCAGGGGAGTTAGACTTTTCTGATTATGTAGAAAGTAGTAGATATACAGATTCAAAAGAAATTCAATATATGGATTTGGATTATTATGCTAGGGATTTTCTGGATTATGTATATGAAACGGGTAATTCATTAGGAGAAATTTTTAGCTATATTACACCTATGTCTAATTTAGATGTTGATGGAGGTGGAATGTATGACGAAGAAGGTCTTGAAATAGTCTTGGATAGTTTTAATGATACAGATTTATTACAAGTGGCTTCAGAGATGGAATATTCAGCACAAGTTGAGGATAATCAAGAGAAATTCTATGAACTCTTAGTAGGCATGAAAAAATTTTTTGAGTATGCTAAAGCCAATAATTTAGTAATAATCACTTGGATGATATAACTTTCCTTAACCAAAACCCTTAACTTTTAATTGGTTAAGGGTTTTTATTTTTCACAGAAACACGCCTACGGCTGAACATTTAACATTTTTTAAGCCTAAAAATTAATCTTGATGATTTTTAGGTAAAGTGTGAACATCTTCAGGGTTCGGATGTAACATTTCTTGCCATTTACGAACTTTTAATTGTTTGCGTACAATTTCTAAACTTTCAAAGACCACAGATTGAACCAACTGATTTAATCGTGGCGTATCCAATTCGGCTTGACTGGCTTTTTCTGCAATCAGTTGATAAGTATCATTGGCAATTTCATTCGATTTTTCCACAAAAGGTTGTACCAACCCATGTGTAATATTTTCGCCTAAACGTTGTCCAATGCTTTGAATTTGTGATTCTAAAACACTACCTATCACAGGGAATAAACGGAGCATTTGATGTAATTCTGGCGTA
>JBHACK010000139.1:0-3315 GCA_041854545.1 Acinetobacter sp.
CCGTGGTCAGTAAAGATTTCCAATAAGCTAGCGTGTGGTACTCGACCATCTACGATATGGGCAGATTTTACCCCATTTTTGACAGCATCTAAGGCACAACTGATTTTTGGAATCATTCCGCCATAAATCACGCCTGTTTCGATTAAATTATCTACATCTTGCGTACTTAAACCTGTTAGAAGGTTTTTATTTTCATCGAGTACGCCTGCAATGTTGGTCAATAAAATCAACTTTTCCGCTTCTAAGGCTTCAGCAACTTTTCCTGCCACAAGGTCAGCATTGATATTATAAGTATGACCATATTCATCAACGCCAAGTGGTGCAATCACAGGGATAAAATCGCTATGACAGAGCATTTCCAATAAATCGGTTTTAACTTCAACCACTTCACCGACTAAGCCTAAATCGATTTTTTGAACGCCTGTATCACTTTGTTTTTCAAGGAATAGTTTTTTTGCTCGAATTAATCCGCCATCTTTTCCTGTTAAACCAATGGCACGTCCGCCATGTTGATTAATCAGATTAACAATGGATTTATTGACACTTCCGCCTAGTACCATTTCAACCACTTCCATCGTGGCAGGGTCAGTTACACGCATTCCATCAATACGGTCAGATTCTCGTCCAAGTTGTTGTAACATAGAATCGACTTGAGGGCCTCCGCCGTGGACAACGATTGGATTTAAACCAACGGTTTTTAAGAGTACGATGTCTCGGGCAAATGAACTTTCTAGGGCAGGGTCAGTCATGGCATTTCCGCCATATTTGACCACTAAAGTTTTCCCTGCAAAGCGTTGAATGTAGGGTAGGGCTTCGGTTAAGACTTTGGCTTTGTCTTGAGCCTGTTGTTGTGCTGTACTCATAGTTTACCTAACTGTTTTTTATGCTTATCCCTATTATAGCTTAGTTTGCTGGTAGGTGTTGCATAATTTTAGGATAATTGGTCAAACTGTTTTGCAATAATTGTTGCAATTCATATAAACGTGTAGGGGAATCAGCATCAAAGCGTAAAGTAAAATATTCACCCGTATTGGACGCACGCAAGGTAATAAAGCCATCATCAAAATCACAACGAATGCCATCAATCTCGCTGATGTGGTTTGAATAGTGAGTAAGATGTTTTTTGACCTGTTGTAAGACATCTTGGACGATATAGTCGTATAATGGAATGTAGATGTCTTTCGTACCGCAACGTTTTGGGTAGGGAGTAAGGGCTTGGGATAAAGTTTGACCTGTTTTGTCTAAATATTCAACAATCCGCAAGCCTGCATAAATGCCATCATCATAGCCTAAGCCACGCCCATCATTAAACATATAATGCCCAGAAAACTCACCTGCAAACATAGCGTTAGAGTGTTGTAAATAGGCACGCAAAAAACTACTGCCTGTACGAATCATGTTTGGTGTTCCGCCGTGCTGTAAAATGGTGCGTTTGACTAAACTCGAACATTTAACATCATAAACAATTTCGGCATGGGGCTGTTGTTGTAGGCATAATTCTGCAAATAAACATAAGCTACGGTCTGCATCAATCATCTGTCCATGTTCATCAATCAATACTAAACGGTCGCCATCACCATCAAGAGCAATGCCTAAATCTGCAGATTGTTCAACAACGGTGCGTTTAATATCCTGTAAATGGGCTTCAATCGATGGGTCAGGGGCATGATGAGGGAAATGTCCATTGGCATGGCAACGTAGGGCAATGACTTCACATTTTAATTGTTTGCATAAGCGTTCGGCAATGCGTCCTGCTGAACCATTTAAGCCATCAAGTACCAATTTAAATGGGCGTGAAAGTTGAATATCTTGACTAATATAATGTTGATATTGTTGATAAAAATATTCAAAATGTTCATCTGGTTGAATGCTTGGTATTTGGATATGTTCATCATAATAAGTTTGAGCATCTTGTCCAACCTGTTGAATTTCTTCTGGGCTTGGTGGATGTGTTTGGCAAATCCATTTTATACCATTGTCATGTTTAGGATTGTGGCTTGCAGTAACCATAATGCCATTGCCATCAAATTGTTGAGCGGTAAAATATAGCATTGGGCTGGTACATTGCCCAATCACCTGTACATCAAAGCCGTGTTGTTGGAATATATGGTACATGATTTTGGTATACATTGGACTGTCTAAACGTGCATCATAACCAATCACAATGCGTTGCTGTTGGGCTTTTTGATAATAGTGTACTAAGGCTTGGGCAATGGCAGTAATGACCGCAGGCGTTAAATCATCAAGATGTCCACGAATATCATAAGCACGAAAAAGTTTAGTATTGACCGTCATCGTTATCCTTTATTTAAAAATGATTCAGAATAATTATTGAGATAGAAGAATGATAGAAAGGGAACAGGAAAGATAGAGCGAAAAAATTTCGCCCTAAATACGAAGAATTAAGATGTGCGTTATTGTTGTCCAGTATGTCCAAACCCCCCAGCACCACGCTCAGTTGCGACAAATTCATCCACAATATCAAATTCTGCTTGCATCACAGGGACAATCACATATTGTGCTAAACGCTCACCCACATCTAAGGTAAAGGCAGTTTGACCACGATTCCATACAGAAATCATTAATTCACCTTGATAATCTGAATCAATCAAGCCAACTAAATTGCCTAACACAATCCCATGTTTATGCCCTAAGCCTGAACGTGGCAAAATCAGCCCTGCATAGTGTGGGTCAGCAATGTAAATGGATAAGCCAGTTTTCACTAAAACGGTTTGCCCTGCTTCAATGGTTAAAGGTTCATCTAAACACGCACGCAAATCTAAACCTGCTGAACCGCTGGTTGCATAGCTTGGCATTGCCCATTCTGTTCCCAAACGTGGGTCAAGTACTTTCACTTGAACTTTCATTTATATCACTCGGTAAAACTATATTCTGTCTATTATGACAAATTTCTTGATGTAGTTCAATTTCAATCATGTTGTTTTAAATTGACTTTTTAAACCTGATAAAATGTCAAAAAAGAGAATTGTTATCTTATGTTTTTTTGCGTATGATGAAGGCAATTTAGCCAGCATTGCAAGCGAGATAGAAATATGAATCATTATCCACATTTATTGCAAGAATTAGATTTAGGATTTACCACATTAAAAAATCGAGTGTTGATGGGGTCAATGCACGTTGGACTGGAAGAAGCTCCAAATGGTTTTAAAAAATTAGCAAGTTTTTATGCGGAACGTGCCAAAGGCGGTGTAGGGTTAATTGTAACAGGGGGAATTGCACCCAATGATGCAGGGGTTACTTTTTTAGGGGGCTCAAAATTAGACAGCATTCAACTGGCAGAACATCATAAAGTGA
>JBHACK010000140.1:0-7307 GCA_041854545.1 Acinetobacter sp.
CCAATTCCTGAAGGTGTGGACATTCACGCAAAACAAACGCCACAATTAACCGAACAAGACATTCCGCCATCAGACATCGAGCAACATAAGGAAGAACAAAAAAATGCGTATGTTGGATTGATAACGATTGTCATCATCTTGATTATTGCGGTGATTGCATTTTTTGCATTTAAGTAAATTGACAAAATAGAATAAAAAGAGCGATTCAATTTTGAATCGCTCTAAACATCTGTATGACAACATTACAAGGTTTAAGATTGCTCAGATTTCGCTTGAGTTGAGTCGTTCTCTGTTGTTTCTGTCGCATTCACATCATCAGCAGGTGTTGCGTTCTCTACTTGAGCAGGAGCAGTTTCCTGTTGTTCTTCTGGCTCATCTTGTAACAAATATTCGATTTCATCTTTTGCAATGGTGCGTAAATGTTTACGGAATTGCTGAACCATATTTTGAATCACATTTTCAGATTCTAAATCCAGACGTAAACGTAAACTTTCCGCTTGAGCCAATTCTTCATCATCTACACCATACACCGCAGGTGTATTTTTTTGATAACGGTCAGCATATTGGTTAATTTCTTGGCGAATTTGAACCCCTAATTGTTGCAACATTTGCGTTTGCATTAGGGATTGTTCTAATTCTTCTTGTTTTAGTTTATGTGATTGAGCGACTTGTTCAGCACGTTTTTGTGCCAATTTCTTTTCCAAAACCAACTGCAACAAATTTTGCTTGCGTACTTTTAGGTTTTGAATCATGTCTAAATAGGTTTGCTCAATCAACAATTGTGATTGTTTACTGGCTTTTTCTTCGTGGCGTTGCCATTGTTCATAGTCTGTATCAGGCTCTAACAGTTGTTCAATGCGTGCTAAGTCATTGTGAAAAACTTGGCGAACTAAAGGGGGAGCAGAATGCCAGCGTTGTTGAAAATCTTCATCAAAATTAAACATGAATTTTTCCTATTTTTGATTGCTGTTTTATTATCGCCATTATAGCCGATATGATGGTAATTCAGCAAAATAAATGTGAAGGCTAACACGCAAAAGCGAGAAGATGACACATCTTATGACCTGTCATCTTTTTAAACTTAAGCAATACGATTTTTTAAGAATTGCATTAATAATGGAACAGGACGACCTGTAGCACCTTTCGCCGTGCCAGAGAGCCATGCTGAACCTGCAATATCTAAATGAGCCCAACGGTAATCTTTGGTAAAGCGTTTTAAGAAACACGCTGCGGTAATCGCACCGCCATAAGGCCCGCCGATATTGCCCATATCTGCAAAATTTGAGTCCAATAACTCTTGATAATCATCATGTACAGGCATTGACCACACACGGTCAAAACTTTGTTCACCTGCTGTTTGTAATTCTTGGATTAAGCCTTGGTCTTCAGAGAATAAACCTGTATAGACTTTGCCTAAAGCAACGACACACGCACCTGTTAAGGTTGCAATATCAATCACTAATGCAGGGTTAAAGCGTTGAACATAGGTAAGCGTATCACACAATACTAAACGTCCTTCTGCATCAGTATTTAAAATTTCAATGGTTTGACCGCTCATACTGGTTACGATGTCGCCCGGACGAGTAGCATGACCTGAAGGCATATTTTCCGCAGCAGCGATTGCACCTACAACGTGTAAAGGCAAACGAGCTTCACATAATGCACGCAATGTGCCAAGCACAGAGCCAGCACCGCACATATCAAACTTCATCTCGTCCATATTTGCCCCCGGTTTAAGCGAAATACCGCCTGTATCGAAGGTAATGCCTTTTCCAACCAATACAATCGGTTGTTCAGTACGTTGAGCCTGATATTCTAACGTAATGACACGTCCTTCACGGTCAGAACCTTGAGCAACGGCTAAAAAGGCATTCATACCTAATTCACGCATTTGAGCATGGTCAAGGACGGTTACTTTTAATAAGTCTGGGAATTGTTCAGCTAAAGCAAGGGCTTGTTCTGCTAAATATTCTGGATAGCATACATTGCCTGGGCGATTGCCTAAATCTCGTGCATAATGCTGACCCAGTTGAGTTGCATAAATAAAATCTAATTCTGCTTGAGCTAATGCAGTACCTGTAAAGGCAAGTTCAGTTAATGTTGTTGCTTTTTGTTCTGATTTACACTCTTGGAAATCATAATTCGCTTGTGTTAAAGCCAAAATCAAGATGGAATGTAATTCAGCAGGAACCGCAGAGACATCAACACCAACAACAGCAAATTTCTTTTGTACCGCTTTAATCGCTGTTTGAGCGACTTTTGCCACTTGGCTTGAAGTGAATTTAGCTAAATCCCCTAAACCAATCAACTGTACAACGGTTTCAGATGGTGAAACAACTGATACACTTTCATTATAAGCAGATTTAAACTGTTGAGCATTTAAATAAGCGGTTGCATTTAAAGCCGTTGCAACAGCTTCTTGCGTTGCTTCTGTGGTAAAAATAATGTGAGCATTTTGATGAGTATTGAGCGAATCAACACGAGTTAAAGAAAGAGAAATTGCCATACGATTCTATCTATAGTCATTAAAAAAACGATGGTTTAATTGAATCATTTTTAACAGAAAATGGCAATGGCAAGAATATAAAAAAGCGACAAAATCATGTCGCTTTTTGTTGAGTTTTGCATAGCAAAAAACTAATTTTCACTGACAAAGGCAATTTGACTTAACCCAGCTTCACTGGCACGAGACATCACTTGAGCGGTCGCATCATACTTAGACTCTTTATCTGCGTGTAATTGAATGGTTGGTTTTTCATCTTCCTTAGCCGTTTCTTGAAAACGTTGAGCCAATTCGTCCAAACTCACCATTTGCCCATTCCATGCAATCTGATTATTGGCATTGATACTAATAGTAATGACTTTTGGCTCAATCGGTTGAACTTCAGCACTGGTTTTAGGCAAAGTCAAAGGAATAGAAGGTTGTGCAACAGTTGCAGTAACTAAGAAAATAATCATTAAAACCAACATGATATCAATCAGTGGAATAAGATTCATCTCATTCATGCCACCGTCATCACCATCACCAAGAGAGAAGGACATTAGGCTTTACTCCCCGCAGTTTTAGTTTGCGTTTTACTGTTGCTTTTTTCAGCGTGTTCCGTTTTTTCAGATTTGCTGTCTTGTTCAGTAATCGATTGTTGTAACATTACTTCAAGCAATAATTGATGAGCTTTATCTTGCAACTCTGCTGATAAACCACGATTTAAACGTGTACAAATGTTATAACCTAAAACCGCAGGAATCGCAACCGCTAAGCCAAACCCTGTCATAATCAAGGCTTCACCTACAGGCGTTGCCACTTGAGCCAACCCAGATTGACCGCTTTCACCAATCGCCACTAAAGCATGGAAAATTCCCCAAACTGTACCAAATAAACCAACAAATGGTGCGATAGATGCAATCGTCCCCAACACCGCCACGCCTTTTTCTGCTTTGGCTTTTTCAGCGTTCATGGTACGCAATAAGGCTTGTTCAGCAACACTTTTACGTTCAGTTAAGGGCAATTTATTTAACTGAAGTTGCACCTTTTGCAATGAATGTTCAAGATTTTTTTGAATCTCTTGTTTAATGGCTTTAGTATTGAGAAAACGTAGGATAAAAATTACCCAAGTTGCAATCGACATTGCCAATAAAATAAAGTACAACGTTTGACTAATACTATCAGCATTGTCCCAATAAGTTGAGAATTTCATACGATATTTTCCTAATGCTAGGGCAAAGTATATCAAGCATTGCCCAATTTAAATTAATTTGATGGAATACCAAGCCATTGATATATAGACATGACTTGGCATAAATAACCTATTCAGCAGGATTTTCAGATGATGCGTCTTTTTTATCATCATCTTTTTTGTCCTGCTGTTCTTTTGGTTTCTGCTCTTTTTCAGCGTGTTTTTCGAGTTTCTCTTGCTCTTTTTTCGCTTGTTTTTCAAGCTTTTCTTGCTCTTTTTCACGTTGGCGTTCTTCACGCTGTTGCTTTTGAGCATCTTTGGCTAAGGCTTGTTTACTCTTATTAAATTTAAAACTTTGAGTAGATGACACCATCACCGCTTGCCCATTTTTCAGATAAGGCTTAATTTTTGCACCTTTCACCGAGCGAAGAGCAATATTATCAATCGTAGAATTGCCACTACTTTTACTAATAGAGGCTTGATTGACATTACCTTTTAGGTCTGTGGTAAAGGCAATACTCACCACAACTTCATTAGGGTCATCGGCTTTAAACGCTGAATCTTGAACGTTTGGCGATGGTTTACGAGACCATTGCAAACTACTTGCCGAAACTTTCACAGGTTCTGCTGGTGGAGCAGGCGGTTCTGATTTTTCCTGTTTTGCTGGAGCAGGTGGAGTATCTTTTTTAGGCTCAACCTTTGGCTCAACAACAGGAGCAGGTGGTGTTGCTTCAACCTTTTTCGGTGGGTCTTGCGGTACAACTTTACTACTCTGATTTGGGTCTTGCACAGGTGCAGGTTTCCAATCAGGAATAGTTTCACGTTGAGTTACTGTTGGTTGTGGTTTTGGCGTAGGCGTTTCCGTTGCAACCACTTTTGGAGCAGGCGGAATGACTTTTGGTTTCTCAACCACAGGTTTTTCCACTTTAGGTTTTGGTGGTTCAACTTTAGGCTTAGGCGGTTCGACCTTTGGTTTTGGAGGCTCAACTTTAGGCTTGGGCGGTTCAACCTTTGGTTTTGGAGGCTCGACTTTAGGCTTAGGTGGTTCAACCTTTGGTTTTGGTGGTTCAACTTTAGGTTTAGGAGGCTCAACCTTTGGTTTAGGCGGTGGTGGTGGAGCAGGAGGTGGAAGTGTAATTAACTTCACTTCAATCGGTTTGGTCGGTTCTAACGGTTTTAATTCAGGAGCTTTTAACTGATTTAACCCCCAAAGTGAAAGCAAATGCCCCACTAAAACGACACCCAGCACCGTACTCACCTGCAATACTTTCTTATTGCGTGGTGCTGTAGTTTGAGAAGATGACGCATTCATAAAATCATAAAGACCATAGGTGATGAATAAGCAAAATAAAGCTACTTATCCTATTTATTATAGAGAGAATGAAGAAATATAGGTTTTATCAACTGAAACAAGCAGATAAAATCCTTTTTTTCTACACATTCACACGCTGGGTGCAATTATAAATAATAATCTTTATCAATAACAGTCATTTTCATTGCCCTATGATTAGAATTAAGAATGAAAATACAAATCATTATCGAAATAGACTATAAATTAATGTGATTTTTGATATGTTATAATATAACATTTTGTGAAATAAAAAAAGAGAAAAACTAAAAAATAAGAACCTGTCTTTCTAACATCAATATCATGTGATGAAGACAGGTTCTTGTCTCTGTTTGAACTTAGGCAACAAAGAAATTATTGGAATACAACGGTTTTATTGCCATCAACAATAATACGGTCTTCTAAATGCCATTTTACTGCACGGGCTAATACATTACGCTCAACATCTTCCCCTAATTCTCGTAACTGTTCCACAGTATAATCATGACTTACACGCTCCACATCTTGCTCAATAATAGGGCCTTGGTCAAGGTCAGCTGTGACATAATGTGCGGTTGCTCCAATCAATTTAACCCCTTTGTCATAGGCTTGTTGATAAGGATTTGCCCCCACAAATGCAGGTAAGAAAGAATGGTGAATGTTGATGATTTTCATCTGCCATTGCTCAACAAATTCTGGACTTAAAATTTGCATATAACGTGCTAAAACTAATAAATCATTGCCTTGCATTAACTCATTGATTTGAGCATAGGCTTCTGCTTTATTGTCTTTATTGACAGGAATGACGGTAAATGGAATGCCAAAATTTTCTACAGACTCTCGCAAATCATTATGATTTGAAACCACATGGGTAATTTCACAAGGCAATGAACCACGAGCATGACGCCATAACAGTTCAAGGAGAGCATGGTCAACTTTTGATACTAATAAACCAACTTTTTTAATTTCGCTGACAAGGGCTAAACGCCATTGCATACCATAACGCTCAGCAACATTGCTGGCAAAAGTGTGCATTAAACTGTCTTTACGGCTGGCTAAATGTTCTAATTCAAATTCAACACGCATAAAATAACGCCCGCCTGTTGGTGCGGTGGCGTATTGGTCAAGAGCAGTAATATTTGCTCCTTGATGGTATAAAAAACTGGAAACCGCTTGGACGATTCCTGATTTGTCTTCACAGGTAATCAGTAAGCGTGCAGTATTGCAAGTTGTTGCGTTCATTGTTTCTCTTCTTTTCTCTTAAATGCTGGATATTGTACGATGTTTTGCTAAAAAGGCAAGAATATGGATAAAAAATAGACATTTAAATTAAAAATTGATACAACAGTTAAAATAATGATACAACCTATCATTGATATGTTGAGTATTGGGTACTAATTGTAGATGAATCATTAACAAGTTTTTTGCTTTAGAAATAAAATTTCATTTACAAAAAATTCATGAACCATCTATATATGTTATAGATTATTAAACCAACTAGTATAATAAACATAGGTTTCAAGTGTTTATACTCTTTATTGGGTTGCCATATAAATAATTTAAAAAAAGCATACTACATCACAATAACGTGAAATGCAAGAAGTGCAAAATTCATTTAAGAATTTATAAATAATTGTTTATAAGTTGCATATATAGATGATAATAATAAAATAATGTTAAATATTTTCTCCTGTTTTGGAGATAAATCTTGCATCTAAAAACTCCCAAAAATCATATTTCAAGTATCACTCAACTTATGCTCATCTCAATCATCAAAACTCTTATCACTTAAGATGTATTGTCAATAAGCACAGAAAGCACAATGATAAAATAGCTTGGATAAAAGCTATCATTCCGTAAAAAACAAGTCAATTATTAATCATTGTATTTTGAGAGATTGAACGTTTTTAAGGCTGTTTTACTCATTTATTTTGTAAAGAAGTATTTGATGCTCAAAAAGTAAATTAGACAGGGAATATATATTCACTTGTTATAGATGAATGAATTATGTGATTGAACATACACTTATTAGATTATTTATTAATCATTTGAGTTGTGTTTGTATTGACTTTTTTATTAAAATACTGTATATGGTAAGAGCATCTTAATTTAAGTTGTATTCATGTATGAATGCAGGGTTTAAACTTTTAGATGTGGGGGTGTTGAACAATATCATTTTAGTAGAGAGATTTTTTATGATGCTAGTGTTTATCAAAAATTACGTTTTAGCATTTATATTTTTATTTATTATGTTAGTTGGTGTCTGTGTTATTTTCACAGGAACTGAAGGATTACTTGAATATTTA
>JBHACK010000141.1:0-3627 GCA_041854545.1 Acinetobacter sp.
GCCACTCGTTGCCCTGCACAAAGTACCGAATACACGCTACAATCTAAGACTTGTTTTTCATGTTTAAGCGTTTGAGCGAATGAGTTGGATAGTTGGCAATCACCATCAGAAATCATCAAAATATCGGCTTTAAGATAGTCTTTTTCTGCTCGAATAATATCCAAAGCACGTTGTAAAGGCGTTTCAAAATCTGTTCCACCATTAAAGCCTTGTTGTAAAAATTTTAATAAACCTGCTAAATGTTCTGCTCCATGTAAAGCATATTCTTGGATTTGTCCGCTTGCACCAAAGAGTAGCACATATAATGAGCGTTTTTCCTGTTTTAAAATATTCGCAATCGCAAATAATAAGGCTTTGGCTTTGCGTAATGGTTCGCCATTCATACTGCTTGAAGTATCCAAACACGCAACAATTGCACCTGTACGGTGTTGATATTGTTCGTTTTCTTCCTTATTTTCCCATGTTGTTCCGCTTAATTCATAGGTTAAAAGATTTTTTTCAATTAAACGAGAATAGAATAATAGTTCTAAGGTTTCATCTTCCAAATTCACTAATTCACTTGGCAATAATCGCATCATATCATCGCTATGTTGTGTGCCATGGACTTCTGTTCGGCTGGCTTTAGGTACTTTGGTTTGTTTTTTACGCTCTTCTGAAATATAATTACGTCCCATTTTCTTTACAAGTTCTTGAATCACTTTATTATTTTTAAGTTGTTCTGTGAGATGGACAAAATCTGTCCCTTGACATTGTTGCAAATCATTGTAGGAAAATTGAGCATTAGGAAAAGTTTGTAAAAAGCCTTTCATTTGCTCATATTTATCGGAAATTTGTTCTAAAGTTTGTCCAAATGCACGCAATTTTTGGCGAATATCATCAGGAATTTGCTCATCTTTTAACTCATCTTCATAATCTAAAGTATCGCCTAATTCCATACGCAACGCATGAATAAATTCTGGGGTGAGTGCTTGATTTTTAAAAAATTCTTGTTGAGCGTCCCAGTCGGGTTCAGGTTCATTTTCTGCTGAATTATCCCAATCCCATAATCGCCATTTGGTTGCTCCTAATTTATTGCGAGCGGTGTGTTTGAGTTCTCGTAAGGTGCTTTCCCATTCAGGCTCAAACTGTGAAAAAATACGATTTTTAATTTTTTCTAAAAAACTAGGAGAATAGGTCGAATAATTAACACATTTTTTAGAAAATTCATGACAATTTTTAAACACTAAACCATAAAATGATTGTTCGCCAACGTGCGATATTGCCCCATCGGACACATCAACATCGCCAACTGCCCCATGTTTATCGCACGAAACATAAATTTTTTTGCCAACGGTACTTTTTGATGTAAATGCACGAGCAGAGCTAAGCTGTACTTGACTGTCGGCGATGTCTGTTACCACAATGTTGGAAATTTGCCCATCACCCACATAAATGCCTGAATGCTCCGCACCGACCCATAAATCACAATACAACACGCTCCCTTCCACAGGTTCAACGTGGCTACGGAATTTGCTGTCAATAAAGTAGCGGAGCGGTTTTAGCCCCACGCTTGCCAGTCCAACTGCTCCTGCTAATTTACCTAAAACTATGCCTGCAACATTTTTTAAAATACCAAACATGATTGATTCTCAATCTACACTTAAAGCCAAATATTTGCTTTTAATTGTTCCGCCAATAATGTGCTTTGAGTTTTACTTAATTGACTTGGGTCAATGTTATTATGCTGTGGCGGTGCGGTCTGTGGGCGTAACTCTGGACGATTTTCTTGAGAGTTCCATTGCCAAATTTTTTCAAAATCCCAACCTAGAGTATGTTCAAAATAATACTGGTTAAATAAAGCAGGGGAAACGCTTTCACCATCTTTACCATCAGCAGTTGGGTCTGTGATTTGCCAACCATTTTCTTGATTATTAGTATCAATAGACGCATTTTGTTTTAAAGTTGATGATTTATCATATTCAGAACAAATACGATTACTACCATTATGACAAGGTATAACATTAATAGCACATTGTTTAATACAAGAATTGTTTATTATTGTCCATGCAATTCCTGAATTAAATGATGTCTTTTGATTAAATGGACGACCATCAATATAACAATTTTCAACAATTGATGAGTCTAAATAACTTGCAATACCACTAGATGATCCTAAATAAGTTGCAATACCACTAGGTGATTCGAAACATTCAATCTCACCAGATGATTCTAAATGAAAATTATCATTTATATAATAAACTGCACAATTTAAAATTTTAGATTGATTACTAGCAATATTGTGAATTAATACAGAATTTGATGTACAATATTCAACAGTTGTTTGTTCGATATTCCATGCAATATAGTATCCTGCATGACAATAACGAATGGTACTATTTTTACTATTTAATCGTTCATAAATTTGTGTTGTATAACCTAATAATGTAGCTGTTGTTGAGCAATTAAAAAGGGTACAATTTTCAATTTGTTCAGCTAATGCTAGGTTTTCTAAATTAATATTTTTAAAATCACTATCTTTAGCAAATGAAAATAAACTTACTTCTTTTTGATGAGTTTGAGAAGAAGATTTTGCATTAGAATCAATAGCACTAGCAAATGATGACCAAAAACCCGCTGTAGACACTTTAATATTATGATAACGAATCATTTTATGATTACCATCATAATGTCCTTTAAAATTAATATTAAACCAAGTATTATTATTAATACTGCTACAATCAATATCAGCAGTTTGTTTAAAGTAGTAGCCTTGTTGTCCAACTTCTGGGCGTTCTAAGCCTTTTAAATGGTTTAAGTTTTCAATTAAAATCGGGTCATCTTTTGTTCCTGCACCTTGATAACCTTTAATCACGGCTTGACTTGGTTTTTTAGTTTCAGTTATTTTTGTGTGGGCTTGGGAAATATGAATCGGTTTATCTAAAGAAACCACTTGGTCATATTGTGCTAAAACTGATTTAATAATCGTTAAACATTGTTCAATATTCTCTGGATTATCCCAAACACAATCTTTTAATAAAAGTACATCTGAAAAATCAACTTGATTACGACCATTGGTAACTGCAGAAATTCGTATTAAGTGGATTAATTTTACAAAACGGCGGTCGGAAAATTGCTCATCACTATTTTCTTTAAACTCTTCTTTTAATTTTTTCCAAATCTCTAAAATAGCGGATTGAACATCATTAGGAAACTCAACATTTTTGGCATTTTGTTGAATTTCTTTTAATTCTTGAACGGTTAAACGTTCATTATCTTGAATAGTCGTTGCATTTGGTAAATCAAATAATGCCGATAAACTTGATTCATCGACATAATCTACAAAACGGCGAATTAAAAAACGGTCATATAACGCAGATAATTCCGTTTGCCCTAAAGGTAATTCATTTGATGCTCCAATTAAACTTTGTAAAGGAACATCTTCTGTAATTGTGCCATTATGAAATTTACGTTCATTTAAAATCGTTAAAAGAGCATTTAAAATCGATGAACTGGCTTTAAAAATCTCATCTAAAAATGCGATTTTAACCGTTGGTAAATAACCTTGCGTATTACGTTTAAAACGGTCTTGTTTTAATTCGCTAATCGATAATGTACCAAAAATCTCTTCAGGTGTGGAAAATTTGGTCA
>JBHACK010000142.1:0-4471 GCA_041854545.1 Acinetobacter sp.
ACTGAACAAGATATTGCCAATTTACCTAAAATTAAGCCAAATCAAGACCTTGATTATGTGATGAATGCGGTAAAAACCATTCGTTCTGCCTTAAATGGTCAAGTGCCACTCATTGGTTTTTCAGGCAGTCCGTGGACATTGGCAACCTATATGGTAGAAGGCGGTTCAAGCAAAGAATTTCGCTACACTAAGCAGATGATGTATGCTCAACCTGAACTATTACACGCTTTATTAGACCATTTGGCAGACGCTGTAACCGATTATTTAAATGCTCAAATTGATGCAGGGGCTCAAGCGGTACAAATTTTTGATAGTTGGGGTGGAGCATTAGCCCATCGAGAATATCAAGCATTTTCATTGCACTATATGCAAAAAATTGTGGCAGGCTTACAACGTGAGAAAGAAGGTCGCCGTGTTCCTGTTATTGTATTTACCAAAGGCGGTGGACAATGGCTTGAACAAATGCTTGCCACAGGAGCAGATGCGTTCGGTTTAGATTGGACAACTCCACTTTATACCGCTCGCCAAGTGCTACAAGGGCGTGCATCGATTCAAGGAAATTTAGACCCAGCGGTACTGTATGGTTCAGCACAAACCATTTGCCAAAATGTTGAACTTATGATTGATGATGCCTATAAAAATGGTGAAAAAACAGGCTATATTGCCAATTTAGGACACGGCATTACACAATGGGTTAATCCTGAACAGCCAAAAATTTTGGTCGATACGGTACATGAATATAGTTTAAAGTATTTAAAATAAGCTGAATCTGATGAACGTATGGTTTAAATTGATTGGTGAATTTTCCTTTAAGGCAGTTTCGACTGCCTTATTTGGCATTTTATTATTGATTGCCTTTGCGGTAACTGCTCCAATGGGCGATACAAACTATTATGGTCTGTATCGTTATGATTATTTACTGTTTTATGCGTTAATCATTCAAGCTTTATTGTTGTATTATAAATTAGAATCATGGGCGGAAGCCAAAGTGATTGCCTTATTCCATGTGCTTGCCATGATAATGGAATTATTTTTAACGCACCCTGCCATTGCATCGTGGCAATATCCACAACCTGCGATTTTTAAATTATGGACAGTACCATTATTTGCAGGGTTTATGTATTCTGCGGTCGGTAGTTTTTTTGCACGGAGTTTACGTTTATATCAAGTTTCATTTTATCATTTGCCATCATTTGCGAATATGTTTGCATTGGCGATATTATCCTATTTAAATTTTATGACCAAATTTTTTGTGCCAGATATTCGTTATGGTTTATTTTTATGGTCATTTATTATTTTCTTTAAAACCAAAGTCTATTTTAAATTGCAAGATAAAACATTTAAATTACCTATGTTATTGATTTTATTTATCTTAGCTTTTATCATTTGGGTTGCAGAAAATATTAGTACTTTTTATAAAATTTGGTTATATCCAACCCAAGTTGAAACTTGGCATATGGTCGGTTGGGGTAAATTAGGCTCATGGTATTTATTACTCTTATTAAGTTTAGTGTTTGTATTAAAAATATTAGGACATTATCAAGATGGAAAATGGACGTTAAAATAATCTATAAAATAAAAATGGCATTTACCGAAATAAATGCCATTTAAAATCAATAACAAACTTAGTCTTGTTGAATGCCTGCGACTAACCAATCATCGCTAGAGCCAACAGGTTTGACAAAGTGCCAAACTTCACTAAATGGTTGTGGTAAGCTATTTAAATCTTCACTCACCATTCCTGTAAAGCGTACGCTGACAATATATTGACCATTTTCTGTTGCACTATCGGCAACCATCGCATTTAAATTACTAAATTCTGCGACATCTTGGTCTTGATTCGCCATAATATCGTGGTACATCGATTGATATAAATCAGGCGTTAAATAACGGCGGATTTCTTCAATATTGTTGGCACTATTCATCGCTTGAATATGGTTAAAACGCTGACGTGCAATACGCAAAAATGCAGCAGGTTCCGTTCCATCAGGTAATTGATTGCCACTAGTGGTATATGCCCCAAAATTCGGTTGAGCAGATGTTGCAGAACCACCTACAGGCTGACCAAAAATATTGGTATTATCGCCAGTTGTTGCACTTGCTTGACGAGCAAATGGTGCTTGCGTTGGGGTTTGTGGGGTTGATGGGGTAGAAGAACCAAAAGCACCTTGACCGCCACTATGTGGTGCATACGGATTAGCTGTGGCGGTTGCTAGCTTTTTTCGAGAACTAAAGAAACGGAATGCACCAAAAGCAAGTACCGCTAAAATCACCCATAATAACCAACCAAAGCTAGAAGAATCTTCTTCAGTTGTCGCATCATCATCTGCCATCGCATTGGCTGCAACCGCACCTAATGCCGCACCTGCAACCCCCGCAGCCACCATACCGCCAACATTAGAGCCACTTTTTTGTGGTGTTGCAGTACCTTGTTGCATTGGTTGAGCTGGTTGCATCGGCTGAGCAGGCGGAGTGCTTGGTTTAGCAGGTTGAACTGAACGAGTCATTCCCTGACTTTTCCCACCGCCAGCACGTTTTGCTTCGGCAATCGGTGAAAAAACCAAGGCTGTTGCTAAAAAGATGGAAAGCCAACGATTATGTTGCATAACATCAATTCCTAAAAGCTGTGTAAAAAGGTTATTTATACAGATAATAACGATTTTTTCAATAATAATTATGTGATGAATCGAAAAAATAGACTTGATTGATTAAAAAATAATCTAAAACAACCCAAAGATTTTAGCATTATCATTTTTTTTATAAGATATATCAATAAAAAGCATTGGATAAAATTCTCAATTTTGATTAAAATAATGCAATTAAATTTTTAGGTAGCTGTTTCGCCATGACTTTTGTTGTCACTGAAAATTGTATTAAATGTAAATACCAAGATTGTGTTGAAGTTTGCCCTGTTGATTGTTTCTATGAAGGCCCAAACTTCCTTGTTATCAACCCTGACGAATGTATCGACTGTGCTTTATGTGAGCCAGAGTGTCCTGCAAATGCCATTTTTTCAGAAGATGAATTACCAGAAGGTCAAGAAGTCTTTATTGAATTAAACGCAGAATTAGCTCAAGTGTGGCCTAATATTACGCAAATTGGCGACCAACCAGAAGACCGTGAAGAATGGAACGGTAAGCCAGATAAATTGCAATATTTAGAACGCTAAGAATAAAGGTGCAAAACGCACCTTTTTTCATCTCACGGAGATTGATATTATCATGCTTGATGATATGGATGATATATTACCTAATATTTCATTAATAAAAGAACTCAAACCCTTACCATCTCCTATAGAGATTTTTGAAGGTGCAAAAAAGACGATTTTGCATCAGGATAAAGCATTAAAAAAACTTTCAACATTGCTATATTATCATTTAAAAGCAGAGTTTTTATATTATGAACAACGTAATTTAAAAATTACCAACCAACTTAACTCAACAGATTTTGAGAAACAAGATATCCCTGAAACATTTTCAGCTCCTATTTTTCTCACAGGAAAAACAGGTAGTGGCAAAACCCATCTTATTCAAGAATTATGCCGATTACACGATATTAATTTTTTAGCAATCAATAGTACCCATTTAAGCAATAATAGTTATAAGGGAATGACGTTAGCTGATGTAGGCGATATATTATTACAAAACGCGAAACAAGATATAGTACGAGCAGAATTTTCAGTTATTTTCTTTGATGAATTTGATAAATTATTTATTGGTGGGCATAGTGATTTAGCATTATATCATCGAGCGTTAATTACTGAATTATTAACCGTTATTGAAGGTGGCAAATTTCCATGTAAAGAACATCAATATATTAATGCAAACCATATGTTATTTATTTTAGGGGGGAGTTTTGGTTTACATCAACCGCCATCTACCATCGGTTTCCTACATCACCAATATGATGCGATTCCAAAAAATCAACTAGGTCTGACTCATATGGGACTACCTGATGAACTTGCAGGACGTATTGGCATGATGATTGAGCTTGAACCGTTGGACGATACCATGCTTGCTGATATTTTATGCAATAGTCCTACATCACCTTATACTTTATTTGCCAATAAACTTAGAATGGAGCAATGCACAGTATCGATTGAAGATGATTTAGTCGCTCATTTGATTCAACAACAACGACCTGCGATTGAAAAATTTGGCGTTCGTGGTTTATATCAAGGCTTTAATCAATTACCTGCATTGATTGATGTTTTGATTCAAGCAACGCAACAAGGTTTTCAACATTTTTTTCTCACGATTGATGGTTATACAACCTTTGATACGAATGGAGAAGACCTACCAGAGCTATTAGAGTGGTAAAAGATTGCTAAGTTTCCGTTTATGATAATAAGAAGTGAAACTTCACAAGGAATCATAACGTTAATAAAAAAGCTCCAATCTTGGAGCAATTTTATTTAAGAACCTGTTCACAATTAATTATGCTTTGGTGTTTTTGTAGAATATTTTATTAA
>JBHACK010000143.1:0-7214 GCA_041854545.1 Acinetobacter sp.
GGATAGAAATTTATTGTATCGTTTTAAGTGGTTATAGCTTAACTCATTGACATAATTCCACACAAAATTAACCTGTTGTGCTAGCTGGGTTAGTACTTTGGCGTGTTTATCTTTTATGCGGAGCTTGAGTGTTTTCATATCGTTATGTTAGCATATTTTAAGTTATATTTGAACATCAACCGCCTTATATCTCCGCCCTAAAGTGCGGAGTTTTACGGCGGAATTGATAAAAACACCCACAAAAACAATATTTTAGCTACAAAAAATAATCCCCTAAGTGTAACCTTAGGGGATTATTCCTTAATGTTCTAATTTAGAAAAAGCAGAACATCAATCACTAACTTTATAGGAGAAAAGTCTATGCCCAATAATAATACTTCATATTTTAGAGAATGTCAAACATTTTCCAACAAACGGCAAAAAATATTCCCCTAACGGTAAAGGGGAATATTTGTTCTTTTCTTAGGAAAAAGATGTAAAATTACATCGCTGATTTGAAGATTTCAACCACTTGAGCATGGCTTGCTTTACGAGGGTTCGTGAGCATACATGCGTCATTTTGAGCGTTGGTTGCCATAATGGCTAAATCTTCTTCTTTTACGCCCAATTCTGTTAAACCTGATGGAATCCCTACATCATGCGATAATTCACGAATCGCTTCAATCGCCACATAACCTGCTTCCATCACCGTTAAGCCTTCAGTATTCACGCCTAATAATTCTGCAATCGTTGCAAAACGTTCAGGGCAAGCAATTAAGTTAAATTCACAAACGTGTGGTAATAATACCGCATTACATACGCCGTGTGGCAAGTTATAGAATCCACCTAATTGGTGAGCCATCGCATGAACATAACCTAATGATGCGTTGTTAAATGCCATACCTGCAAGATATTGGGCATAACTCATCGCTTCACGAGCTTCGATATTATCCCCATTGGCAACCGCTTGACGTAACCATTGTTGAATCATACGAATTGCTTTTTCTGCACACGCATCAGTAATTGGGTTTGCTGCTGTTGAAACATACGCTTCTACAGCGTGCGTTAATGCGTCCATCCCTGTTGCAGCGGTTAAACCTGCTGGTTTTGCAACCATTAAACGTGGGTCATCAATCGCAATTAATGGAGTACAACGCCAATCCACAATCGCCATTTTAACGTGAGTATCGGTATTGGTAATAATACAGAAACGTGTCATTTCAGATGCCGTTCCTGCTGTTGTATTGACCGCAACTAATGGGGTCATTGGAACTTTACTTTTGTTTACCCCTTCATAATCACGAATATGACCACCACCTGCTGTAACTAAGCCAATGCCTTTTGCACAGTCATGTGATGAACCACCACCGAGTGAAATGATGAAATCACAGCCATTTTCGTTGTATTTTTCTACACCATCATGGACATTTTTATCGGTTGGGTTTGGTTCTGCTCCTGCAAAAACATAGCTTTCTACGCCTGCTTCATTTAAATAATTGACGATAATATCGGCAACACCTGCTTTGTATAAGCCTTCATCGGTTACAATTAATGCTTTTTTTGCTCCTAAATTTTTTGCTTGAGCTCCGATTTCTTTTGAACAGCCTGGCCCAAAGAGTGAAACGCATGGAATGTAAAATCCATTGGTTTGGTCTGCAATTTGCTTATATGCCATAACATAGCTTCCTTTTGTTGGTTTGTAACACAATTCGATGAATGGGAGATTGACCTATCATCTTAGATTCATTATGCAGAGTCTTTAATTTTTTTCTACCTACCAAATACCTACCTTTTTATTATTTAAATATCAATCAGTTAAAAAATAAGGGCGAAATTTTCGCCCGTACATAACATCAACTTAAACCTTTTGGATTAAACAATAGTAAAATCCATCTCCGCCCTGTGTTTGTGGCAATAATTGTCGTCCATAACGTTGGGCAATTCCCCACGTAACATCAAGCGGAATTTCTTGAGCATTGGTATGACGTGCAAAAAAATCTATCATTTGTTGTTCATTTTCTGCCTTTAGAATGGAACAGGTAATATACAATAGAACACCCCCAACCTTCAGTTGTTGCCACATATTGTCTAAAATTGTTTTTTGTAATTCAACAGTTTGGGCAATGTCTTGCGATTGGCGTAACAGACGAATATCAGGATGTCGGCGAATCACGCCTGTTGCTGAACACGGTGCATCTAAAATAATACAATCTGCAAGCGTTGGGCTTTGCCATGTGCTTGCATCTGTGGCAATTCGTTGTACAGGAAAATCGTTTAATTTTAAACGTGTTAAATTTTCTTCAATTCGGCTCAAGCGTTGCTCATCATGGTCTAAAGCAAAAACCTGTTTAGGCTGATGATGTTCTAGTAAATGTGCCAGTTTTCCCCCAGGGGCGGAACACGCATCAATCACAATTTTATCGTGTAATTCAGGCAAAAGACTGCCACAGAATTGTGCGTGTTCATCTTGGACAGAAAACCAGCCATCATCGAATCCTACAAGGCTTGGAATATGAATGTTTTGTTGTAATTGCACGCCATTTTCTGCCCATTGACACGGCGTAAATGCAATCTGTTGTTCCGTAAGTGCTTGTTGATAGTCAGCTTTACTGACTTGTCGTGGATTGATTCGCACGGTCAAAGGTGCAACTTGTTTAAGTTGTTGGAAAATGTGCTGACTGTCATCGCCCCAATCTTTTTTTAGGCGTTTAAATAACCAGCTTGGTAGTCCATGTGCTTGTTGTAATTGCTGTTGAAATGTTTCCGTTTCTCGTGTTGCTTTACGCAAAATCGCATTAACCACACCGCTTAAGCCATCAAAGCCCAGTTGCTTACAGGCATTGACCGTTTCCGAAATGCTCGCATGATGGGCAATGCGGGTACATAAAATTTGATATAGCCCTAAATATAAACAGCTTTCTACCGTACTATTATTTAAGTCTTTGTTTAATAAAGGCAAGGCAATGGATTTTAAAGCAAACCATTGACGTAAAGTACCCAGTAACAGTTCATGAAATAAGGCTTTATCTTGTGTAGAAATGTGGTTTAACATTTCAGGCAAAACGTGCGATAACGATTTTCCATCTTGTACAGCGACTAAACATTGTACGACATTAGCACGCAAATTCATCTTTTTAGGTGAATATTTAAACAATGGAATGTTTTTTTCCATTGTTTGTTCTGGCATTTTTTCTGTCTGATGGTTTATTTTTGGGACAGATGGTTTTTGTTGAGTTTTTTGTTTAATCGTTTTTTCGGTTTCAAGACTTGGCATTGGGGCTTTATTGCCATAGTGTTTGGCGTATTTTTGATAATACTGGCTCATAAAAAGGTGTATCCTACAGCAAGTTTTTGCGTTTGTAACATCTGGACGGCATTAAGCGGTTTTCCGCCTGACCATTGCACACTATTTAACTTTAAAATACCTGTGCCACATTTAACCCATGCTCCTGTTTTGTCCAGTTGCACAATCTCCCCTACTTGAGCATTGGCAAAATGTTGTTCTTCAGATTCAATCACTTCCGCTGACCAAATGCGTAAATTATCATCACTATCAGGCAAGGCAGTATAGGCAATCGGTGCAGGATTAAAGGCACGAATATTTAAATCCAGTTGTTTTGCAGATAAATGCCAATCGATTTTGGCTTCAGCCTTGCTAATTTTTTCTGCATAGCACGTTAGGCGTTCATCTTGTACTTGACGATTGGCTTGATAGTGTTGCAAAGTCTGTTCATCTTGCAAAACATGACAAATCGCACTCGCTCCTAATTCTGCTAAGGTATCGTGTAGGCTTGCGGTTGTATCAGTTTTACGAATTGGACACACCAATTTATACAACATATCCCCTGTATCTAAGCCTTTTGCCATTTGCATAATGGTAACGCCTGTTTCTTCATCGCCTGTTTGAATGGCTCGATGAATCGGTGCCGCACCACGCCAACGTGGCAATAATGACGCATGAATATTTAAACATCCATATTTTGGCATATCTAAAACGGCTTGTGGTAAAATTAAACCATAGGCTGCCACGACCATCACATCTGCATGGAGTGCGTGTAATTGTTGTTGAGCCTGTAATCCTTCTTCTGTTGAACTTTTAAAATGTAATGGTTGATAAACTGGAATATCATGTTCTAAAGCTAATTGTTTTACAGGTGATGCGGTGAGTTTTTGCCCACGTCCTGCCTTACGGTCAGGTTGTGTATAGACCGCAACAATTTCATGTGATGTGTTTAATAATGCTTGTAAAGCAACTTTGGCAAATTCAGGAGTACCTGCAAATATAATTTTCATTTCTTCATCATCATCGATTTTACATGATGACAGTATAATGAAGAACGCTTAAAAATGCTATATTGAGATATATTTCATCAAATAGCCATTTTAGTTTTGTAATTGCTGTAAAACACGGCGATTATGTATTAATCGTTGTTCTATTTGCTGAATTTTTTCAGGTAAACTTAATAGATAGGCTCGTGCTTCTTTTTCCGTTTTAAATTCTAAATTTTCACCATCACGCAAACGTTGATGTTGTTCTTTATACAGCTCCAACTGTTTTTTATCTTTTTCAATTTGATTGAGTGCTAAATAGACTTCTTTCCCCCATTGGTGATGTTGGCGTAATGCGAACTGTTGTTCCGCTGGGCAAAGCAGATAATTAAAATTTTGATTTTGCGAACCTTGTGCATAGGCTCGTTCCACAATGCAATATTGTTTTAAGCCTTGTTGCCGTCCTTGTTCCCATAGCGTTTTATCTGGGGTAATTTGTACACGGCTACAGGCTTTATTATGTTGTAAAATATAGTCTAATCCCATGCCATTTTTGCCATCTTTATAGCCGATGGCATACCAATCTGCAACTTGGCATTCGGTTTTTGATAAACTGGCACAGCCTGATAAAATAATACTTAATCCAATGATTAATATAAGGTTTGATTTCATCTGACATCTCTCTTCATCTTATCGCTTTTTTATTGTATGGTAAAAAAATGGATAATTCATGAAGAGAGAACCAAATCTAACAATTATTCATCATCTAATACATCATCATCAATATCATCTAAACCAAATTTTTTCAGACGATAACGTAATGAACGGAATGACATACCTAATTTTTTTGCGGCTAAGGTTCTGTTCCAATGGGTTAATTCTAAGGCATTGAGAATCACTTCTTTTTCAATTTGTGCCAAATAATTTTCTAGCCCTTCGCTTGGTAATTTTTGACGGCGAGATTCCATTGGTGAAATTGTTTCATCTACTGCGGTTTTGACAGGAGCAACCGTTGGTTCTGGTAACACAGGTTCTGGAGCAACTTGACGCATTCCATTAAATTGGACGTGTTCTACTTGAATGATTTGTCCATCGCACAAGGTAATGGCACGTTCAATCATATTGCGTAATTCTCGGACATTACCGCTATAATATTGATGTAATAGGAAATGTTTAGCATCTGCACTTAATTGTTTGAGTGCAATGCCCCATTCTTGACAAATTTTTTGTAAGAAATGTTCTGCCAATAAAATGATGTCTTGTCCACGTTCACGCAATGGCGGTAAGTGTAAGTCCATCACCACGATACGGAAAAATAAATCTTGACGGAATTTACCTTGTTGTACCATTGCATCTAAATCTTGTTGGCTACTGCAAATGATACGGAAATCGACATCAATATCTTGGGTACTGCCAATCGGGCGGACTTTTTTCTCTTGAATGACCTGTAACAGTTTGACTTGAATGACTAAAGGTAAATCCGCCACTTCATCTAAAAATAAGCTACCGCCGTGTGCGGATACAATTAAGCCTTGTTTGTCTTGTGTTGCTCCTGCAAAACTGCCTTTTTTATGTCCAAATAATTCACTTTCCATCAATTCTGGCGGAATGGCACTACAGTTTACGCTAATAAATGCTCCTTCACTACGATGGCTTAAACGATGGACTAAGTTGGCAACCACTTCTTTCCCTGTGCCTGATTCTCCAAAAATACACACAGGAGCTTGTGAACGTGCGATTTTCTTTAAGTTGGTTTTTAATTGTTGAATAGGTTCTGAATCGCCAATCAACATCTTGCTTTCTAGGGAATTTTGTTGGGAAAACAGTAAATGTTGTGAGTGATTGAGAGCTTTTTGTAAGAGTTGTTCCAGTTGAACTTGTTGAATTGGTTTATTAACAAAGTCGAATGCTCCTGCTTTTAACGCAGAAATGGCAATTTCCATATTGCCATAAGCGGTTAAAACCGCAATCGGCATATTAGGGAAATATTGTGTAACGTACTCGATTAAATCTAATCCTGTGCCATCGGGTAAGTTAAAATCCGTTAAACAGACGTGATAGCGATTTTTCGCCAATTTTTTTTTCGCTTGTGTGAGTGTGTACGCACTATCCGATTGTAAGCCCATTTTTTTTAATGACATTTGCAACAGTAAACAAATGTCTTCTTCATCATCAACAATCAAAACCGTTGGTTGTTGTGGCATAATACACCTATCTTCATTTCTTCAATTATTTTATTATTGTATCACATCTTTAGATTGGCTACCAAGCAATGAACAATTTAAGCCAATAATGCGAAAACACGCTCCTTGTTTAGGCTCATCTACATAAATCAGTTTGGCTTGATTGGCTTCGCAAAAACTATGCGATAAATATAAGCCTAAACCTGTACCATTAATCGCCGTTGTAAAAAATGGTTTAAATAGCTGACTTTGTTCGTGTTTTTTGACCCCATCACCAAAGTCAATCACATCAATATAGGTATCATGTTGATTTTTTTGTGTACGAATCAATACTTTACGGTCATCGGCATTATGGCGAATGGCATTACGCACTAAATTAATCATCACTTGACGTAATTGGTTTTTATCAAAATATAAACAAACATCGGCATCACATTCGATTTCCACTTGTGTTTGAACATCGTTTAAATCTTCCTGCATTAATTTTTCTAAAAAGTCGTTTACGCCTAACATTTCCATGTACATTGCATCTTGACGTGCCATTTTTAAAGTACTTTGTACAATTTGGTCAATGCGTGTGGCTTGCTTTTTAATCATGTTGCTAAGCATTTGTTGGTCTTCTGCTAAATCATCGTGCATTAATTCATTGGCTTGTACAATCGCAGAAAGTGGATTGCGAATTTCATGAGCAATACTGGCAGATAATTGTCCTAAAGCAGCTAATTTTAATTGTTGGACTTGTTGATTAATTTCCTGCATATCCTGCAAGCTTAATAAGGTTAA
>JBHACK010000144.1:0-3272 GCA_041854545.1 Acinetobacter sp.
ACCACAGCATATCTTGAAACATTTAAACCAACTTTATTCCCACGACTTCATTATGCTCATAAAGGCAATTTTGGTCATGTGTTGATTATTGGCGGACATACGGATATGGGCGGTGCGGTGATTATGGCAGGTGAATCCGCAATGGCGTGTGGGGCAGGAAAAGTAACGATTATGTGTCATCCACAACATCATACTGCTATTTTAAGCCGTAGTCCGAATATTATGGTAAAAAATATTGATGATATTTTTCAGCAAGAGCAATTTAATGACTATTTAAAACAGATTGATAGTGTGGCTTTTGGTATGGGGCTAGGGCGTGATGAATGGGCGAAACAAGTCTATCAATATGCAATGTCAAGTTTAACTCAAGCAGAACATTTATCAACCGTTGTTGTGGATGCAGATGCGTTATATTTCTTGTCTCAACAGCCCAAAACCTTTAATCATACTTGGATATTTACCCCACATTCCGCAGAAGCAGGGCGATTATTGCAGATGACCGCTCAAGAAATCGAGCAAGATAGACGAACTGCCATTGAACAGTTACAGCAAAAATATGCTGGAAATTGGGTGTTAAAAGGAGCAGGTTCGTTAATCCTAACGCTATCTCGCTTAGATGGACAAGGTGAAATGTTTGTTTGTGCGTTTGGGAATGCAGGAATGGCAACCGCTGGTATGGGAGATGTGCTGTCAGGTATGATTGCAAGCCTAAAATTGCTCAATACACCTTTAGAAGAATGTGTGGCTTTGCACGCATTAGCAGGAGATGAATTGGCAAAACATGGGCAACGGGGAATTTTTGCTCATGATATGGTGAAGGCGATTTATCATGTTATCAATCAATAAGGCGGTAATAACCGTCTAAATCCATGAATTAATACAATTATCATAAAGCAAAAATTCCGCATCAGCATGATGATAGGATTTAAGCGTAAAGGCTGGGCGAGTGGTTGTTGTTGAGCGACCATTGTCGCTTGTTCAGCTAACTGTTTAAGCCACGATGGGGAAATGATAGGTTCACACCATCTTCCTTGAATGTGTTGAGCCATTTGTTCACCATAACGTACGCCAGTAATGCCTGCAAAAATCTCACAGGTTGTGTCTGTATCGCCCCCTTGTTGAATGAGCCAATTTAAACCATCAACAGGTGAATGGCGAAAGCGTTGCCATGCCTGACATACAGCAGGGATTGTATGGTACATATAACCTGTAATGCCTTGTTTTGGCATTGAAAAATGTTCAATCAGTTGAATTAATTCTTTATCATCAAGCTGTTGATAGACAAAATTTAGAGCTTGTTGTTCTGTCCATTCAGGGTGATGATATTCTATCCACGCTAAATAAGCGACCACAAGTGAGCCTTGTATCGCTTTTGGGTCATGGTGGGTAAGTGTTGTACTTAAAATGACACGTTGTTTTAATTCATCAAGATTTGTGCTTAACACACCTAAAATGGCTGACCGCATTGCACCGCCATTTCCTGCAGAATAGACCGAAGTTTGTTTAAAGCCTAGACACATTTTTAAACAACTGCGTAAAGTAGCTAGACCAATCCCTGCAGGTAAACACAAAAACCAACATCTTAATGCCTTGCGTAAATGGATTGGAAATAAGTTGATGTTTCCTTGACTATGGATATAGGCTAATGTTGTTAAAACGCTATGTTCGGTATCATCAGAGACCATTGCACCGTTGATTCCCCAAATAAAACGATATTGATAGGGTTTAAACCATTTTTTTACACGTTTGGAAGATAAGTTTTCATACGGTAATCCATAAGCATCACCAACCGCCGTGCCTAATAAACAGCCGTAAATTGCAGAAGTGTGTAGAGATGATGGGGTATTCATGGTATTTTTCTGACATTTAACGTAAAATGATGGTTAAGCATAACATTTTTTATCATAGAGTTACTATTTTTTGTTCGCAAATGATTGTCAATTTAGGATAACACTTCTACAATACACTATCTTATTTTCATTATGATTGTTATTTTTATATGACTGAATCGAATCCAACATTAACTGCGGAAACAGAGTTAGAGCATCTTCCAGAACATCGAGAAATTGTTACATTTATGCGACGTTCTGCACCGTTAAATACATCGCAACGTACGGCTTTAGAACAATATAAACATCTGATTTTAAACTATCCTGTTGGCGATTTACGTCAATATTTTGCACACCCTGAACGACCATTAACGGTTGAAATTGGTTTTGGTATGGGGCGTTCTTTAGTGAAAATGGCAAAAGCCAATCCTGAACGCAATTATGTGGGCATTGAAGTTCATGTCCCGGGGATTGCTCAATGTGTATTTGAAGCAGGTATGGGGCAACTGGAAAATTTGCGTGTACTAGATGCAGATGCAATTCAAGTTTTGCGTGAAATGCCAGACCATAGCATTAACTGCGTACAACTGTATTTTCCAGACCCGTGGCAAAAGAAACGCCATTTTAAACGCCGTTTTGTCGTGCCAGAACGCATGGCATTGGTTGAGCAAAAATTAGAAATTGGCGGTACATTCCATTGTGCAACCGATTGGCAACCGTATGCGGAATGGATGTTAGATGTATTAGAACAGCGTGAGCAATTAGAAAATATGGCAGGAAAAGGCAATGCTTACCCACGTCCAGACTGGCGACCAATGACCAAGTTTGAGAAACGTGGTATTGAGGCAGGGCATCAAATTTCCGATTTTATTTTTAAACGTATTTAAAACATACAGGTTGATAAACACAGGTTTATCAACCATCAAGGTTGAGAGATTCAATGTCCAGCTGGGAATTATTAGGCATTACAGCAACATCAAACAAACGTGCGATTAAAAAAGCTTACGCCACTCAACTCAAACAAATTGACCAAGAGCGTGAGCCAGAACGTTTTGTGGCGTTACGTCAAGCATTGGAAGATGCGTTAGAACAAGCGGATTATCTTGATGAAGAACAGACGGAAACAACCGAAACTCGCATTAACACACAACAACTACAAGAAAAACTTTCTGCAATCGATAGTAATCTCTCCATAGAAGTTCGTCATGTTGAGCAAGCAGAATTTGAAAAGATTTTAATTTCAGAGCAATTTTATAATAGCACAACAGATTATCATTATAATAATGATAAAACACAAGAACATTATCAACATGAACCGATTGAGATTTTACCCCACGATGATGATATTCAATATGTACAAGAAAAATTTAATTTATCGACCAATGTGGTTGATTTATTAGAACAATCACCTTTAATTTTTGATAATCAAACCGAATTAGAAGA
>JBHACK010000145.1:0-9870 GCA_041854545.1 Acinetobacter sp.
ATTTTAGCCACAAAAAAATACATCTCGTTTTTGGCGAGATGTATTTTTTATTCGCTAAGGAAAATCTGAAATTATTCAGCACTTGCCTTACGAGCTGGTAATTTTTCACGAATACGTGCAGCTTTACCAGACAAGTCACGAAGATAGTAAAGTTTCGCACGGCGAACATCACCACGGCGTTTAACTTCAATCTTAGCAACGATTGGCGAGTGAGTTTGGAATACACGCTCAACACCAACACCGCTAGAAATCTTACGTACAGTAAACGCAGAGTTTAAACCACGGTTTTTCTTTGCAATCACAACACCTTCATAAGCCTGTAAACGCTCACGGTCGCCTTCTTTTACTTTTACTGATACAACAACCGTATCACCTGGTGCAAACTCAGGAAGGTCAGTTTTTAATTGAGCATTTTCAACGTGTTGAACTAAAGGATGTTTACCACTCATGTGGGAATCTCCAAAAAATGCGATAAACTAAAACATTTATATCGCAGAGGATAGAGGCTAAACGCATATCGCTCGGTTATATCTTTCCTTTGTAGTGAATTGATTCACCCAAAGCCTAAATCTGTATCCTTAAATAATCATGCTGTCATCAGTTGATTATTTAATTCTCTAAATCTTTCAGCCATTTTTTTTGCTGTTTGGTTAAACTCACCTGCTCTACCAATTCTGGTCGGCGTGCTAAAGTGCGTTGATAACGTTGCAAAAATCGCCATTTTTCAATATTTGCATGATGTCCTGATTTTAAAACTGCAGGCACATCTAAACCTTCAAAATGGTCTGGCTTTGTATATTGCGGACAGTCTAATAGACCATCGACAAAAGAATCTTGCACGGCGGATTGTTCATCGGATATTGCATCGGGTAAACGCCGAATTAAGCTGTCCAATAACACCATTGCAGGAAGTTCTCCCCCCGATAATACATAATCACCGATGGAAATTTCATCATCAACATAACGTTGAATCAAACGTTCATCAATGCCTTCATAACGTCCACACAGTACAATTAAACCATCATATTGTTGATAGTGTTGTACACCGTGTTCATTTAAAGTTTTTCCTTGTGGCGACATATACACCACAGGCACATTGACCTTTCCTGCTTGCTCGGCAAGCTGTTTGGCATGTTGAATTGCTTTGGCTAAAGGTTCAGCCATCATCACCATACCAGGGCCACCACCAAAGGGACGTTCATCGACCCGTTTATAGTTCCCTTGTGCAAATTCTCGTGGGTTAATACAGGTAATCTGTACTAATTGCCGTTGAACCGCACGTCCGCTGATTCCATAGGCTTGAATCGCATCAAACATTTCTGGGAAAAGCGTAATGACTGCAAACCACATTCATTTACTCCATTGTGTTTATTAAACGGCTTAAGCTGTTTTAATAATCCACGCCCCAATTTACATAAATACGACCTGCGTCTAAATCAACGTGTTGGATAACATCGGTATGCCACGGAATCATTCGTTCTTGCGTATCAACGCTGTCTGCTGTTGCATGTACAAGCATGACATCATTTGCCCCTGTTTCAAACATTTCATGAATCCGTCCTAAAATGACTTCTTGGTCATCTTCACCTAAACCAATCACGGTTAAGCCTTTTAAATCTGACCAATAATATTCATCAACGCCTGCTTTCGGAAGCTGTGATTTTGCAATCCAAATGTTTGCTCCAACCAGTTGCTCGGCTGAAGTACGGTCTTGTACTCCTTTAAGTGCCACAACTAAGCCTTTGCCATGTGGTTTCCAACGTTTTACCGTTACCATTTGCCAACCTGTTTTGGTTTCAAGCCACCACGGCAAATAGTCAAACATATTGCTCATCGGTTCGGTATTGGAATAGACCCATAACCAGCCATTTAGCCCATAGGCAGAACGTAACTGTCCAATCTGAATTCGATTGTCGGGTACTTGCTCTAATTGACTCATGACCTAACCTTTTACAATGTGTTTATGGTGTGCTTAATTGCTTAAGCTGCTTGTTTTTTCGCTTGTTTTGCTAAGTCAGCAACACGGTCAGATGTTTGAGCACCTTGGTTTACCCAGTGTGTTAAACGGTCTAAATCTAAACGTAATTTTTCAGCTTGACCTGTTGCTAATGGGTTGTAAAAACCAATACGTTCAATAAAACGACCATCACGAGCATTGCGACTGTCAGTTACCACGATTTGGTAGAAAGGACGCTTTTTAGCACCACCACGGGCTAGACGAATAACGACCATAATATTCTCTCTAATAAATAGAACAAGTTGTTGATTTATTTTAAAAATAAAATAAACCAAGCACGACAACATCTAACATTTGTATGTTTCCATTCAAGCGTTAGACAGACTAGCTTAATAGTATAACAAAAAAATACCAATATCGACAAGCAATATTGGTATTTTCTTTTAAGGTTTTACAGCAATGAATGCTTATCTATCGTCCCATGTTGAGCTTGAAGATAATGCACAGGTTGTAACACCTTTAGTCCAAGATTTTTCGCCTTTACTGTTCAAACAAAGAACACCATTACCTTTTTGTTTTGCTGTTGTAATAGGCGTGGCTTTTAATTGCCATTCTCGGTTGTTATTTGTTAGCGTTAATTCAAGTGTATATAATGCTGTGTCGGACTTTGGATACACTGTAGGTAATGTACTATATCCAACGGTACTCAATGAAGCATCTTTAAAGGTTTTGTTCACCATTTGATAACGCTGTAAATCTTGAGAAATTCGCATCATTTCTGTTTTCATATCACCGCGATTGACTTTGATACGATAACTTTCATACGATGGAATCGCAATAGCAAGCAAAACACCAACAATGGCAACCACTATCATTAACTCAACTAAGCTAAAACCTTTTTGCATTACCATGTTTCTTCTCCAGCTGCACTACAGGTTGTTACATTAATACTGCTATTTTTTGTCATACAACGCTTACCTGTATTTGTTAATACAATTGTTTTGTACTGACGAGCCTCATCACCCACACGCTCAGCTGTAATTACCCAGCCTGAACCATTTGCATCAGTTGCAGTTAAAAATTTATTATTACTATCTTTAATGGTAATCGTAAATTTTTTTGTTGTAGATGTGAGTGGAACACTAACACTTGTTGCTGTTGCATTAGAATTACTTGATGCCTCTTTTAAATTAAACCCTTTATAGCTAAAGTTTTTTGCTTTAAAGCGGTCTAATAATGTTGCAATATTTTGCATTTCTTGCTGTGCAACTGCCAAATCTTTTTTACGCATATACTCTTGATAGTTTGGGATAGCGATTACCGCTAAAATAGCGATAATCGTTACTACTCCCATGAGTTCTAACAAGGTAAAACCTTGATTATTTTTCACAGTTTACCTCTATTTAGATTCATACCAACGTAATTGGTTCATTTTGTACTCTTGTGGGCCACCTTGGCATCGTGGGTCTGAGCTACCTTTTGTTTTACAATCAACTGGATTGTTCATTGCAATACTTACAATCCCCTGCCCTGTTGTCGAACCTGTTGCATTCTTGTTCCCTAAAGAAGCTCCCACAATACCTGCACCTAAATTTGTGCTTGATGGAGTACCATTACCCACAAAACCATGGTCTGCAACAGTACATTTACCTGTTGGCATACAGAACATTTCTAATGTACTGTTTCCAATCACACCACCACCACAATCTACATCAGTTGTTGATGTCTTAATTCTTGAATCCTTGTTATACATATTCGCAAACAAGAATTTTACAAAGGTATATGGTTCATTTAAGCCTTTTTTCGTTCCTGCAACGGATGTATTTGCTGGGTAAATGTATTTCCAACCACGGTTATATGCTCCATCTGCACTCATTTGTTTTACACCAACAGATAAATCATTTTGTGATAATGTAGTGCTTGTCGTACGTGGAACAAAAGGATTCTGTGTATATAAATCACTACGACCTAAGTCATTATCATAAACAACAAATACACCATCTTGAGCAGTTGCTGTTACAACATTTTGCCCTGTAACTTCACTTTTATTTGTACCTGCAAGTGGTGAACTCATATCACCAGATACAAATGACACAGTTGCAAAACGTTTATTATCTCCACCTTCAGCTAAGTTTTGAATAAAGATTGCAACACTTGGCATATTGTAGAAACGTGGGCTTGTACCATTGGTATTATTTTCACTAAATAATTTAACTGCACGTACACCAAAATTATCATTTGATGTTGCATTATTATTTAAGTCAACACGGAAGGCTTGTCCACCTAAATCACCAAAGTATAAGTTATCAATCAAACCATCGCTGTTACGGTCAATGGCATTAATACGGCTCACAACACTATATTTCATGTCTGGCACAGAAAGGAATTTTACAGTATTTCCTGTATTTCTATTCGAACTTGCCCACCATAATAAATCACCATTGTTAGCATCAAACATAAAGACGCCTGAACCTAGTTTATTTGTTTGGTTATAGTTTGATGTTTCATAACCTGCATCATAACCACCACCTACAAACATGACCAGCTTTTTCTCAGTTACACCATTATCATTTTTCCAGTTTACATAACCTAACACAGGTTTAGACCAGCTTTGCCCCATATTATTAAGTTGTGGGAAATCTTTAGCACCTGAATTACTATACACTTTCCGTGTTGCTGGGTCGATATGGAATTTCATTGTAGGGGAATTGATATTGGTTAAATCTAAAGCATAGTAGCTACGACCACCCATACGTAATCCACCATATACCCATTGATGAGCTTGTTGGTCTTCATCATCATCTGTATTTTGAACTGGTACTACAGTTGAATAACCATTGCTATCAATTGCATATACAGTATGTGCTGTCCACGGTGCATCAACACCATAGAATAGGTTATTACGACCACCTGTAGTTAAGGTCGCTTCAAGTAATGCCTCACGTTGGTTTTCTAGCATTTCATGTGGAACAAAGGCAAATTTTTCTTCACCTGTTTTTTCGTCCAGAACATGCAATGCACCTTGTGTAGAACCGTAGAGTAAATAATCCTCTCTATCTGTTACGCTCACTTTATAGTTGGTTTCTACGACTTTACCTTTTTGTGTCAATAAAATTGGGGTTGAGTGCATTGTTGCCCCCATTTGACGTAATTCAGCCTCTGGTAATTTATCTTTAGTTAATCCAGCTGCATCTTTTGCAACAAGGTAGCCTAAGAAATTTAACCAATAATTTTTATGTGGGTCATTTTTGAATACCCCTGAGAATAATGAATCTACGGTTACTTCGGTTAAATTACCACTATTAGCCCCTACATTATTGCTTGTAATAGTACGGTTAGTTAAGACTTTACGCCCAACTTTACCTGTAAGATTGGTACTATTTTTTTGTTGTAAAGTTAATTTATCAACAGCACTCCATAAGGCAGTTGCAGCTTTATTATTTTCACCTGCTGAGTTAAATAATGCCTCTCCAGTTGAACCAACCAAGATACCATTGGCAATATTATATTTACCCATTGTACCTTTCCAAAGCTGATATAGTTTTTCAGGTGTTGGTGAAAACTCTGCATAATATGCTGAATTAACATAAGATTGACGGCTTAACGCATCTACAGGAATCGTTGGTGAACCTGTTTTTACATCTGGTGTTTTAGTTGGAATATCATTTACAACGTCTAGTACACTTTGGATAATATCCGTACTATTTTTTGCATAGAAGAAACCACCTTCACCATAACCACCTACCCCAGGTAAATCTTTATGGGTTTTTTCGCCCCAGTTACACGCATTTTTTACTTGTCGAATTGATAATTTACTACAATCATAAAATTTACGGGTTGTAGGCTCACCATCAGCATTGGTTACAATTAAATCCTTAGTATGGTTTTCCGCTGATGCAAAGTCCGAACCAAAACCAACCACTGCTGTTTTAATTTCTACACCTGCAGGGTTACGTTTAGGGTCTCGTAAAATTTGTGCAAACTTACCAGCTTGAGCCATCCCTTCATCTGACGCATAGGCTAAATTACCTTCTTTGGTAAATTCAGCTTTATTCGTTGGCATTTCAGAGCCTTTAGACCCTAAAGCTGCTTTCATAAGATACTCTGGACTAGGTGCAGTATTAGGATAACCATCTGTTAAGAAATAAAGCGCCTGACCACCACATTCTTTACCTTTGGCTGGTAATGGGCTTAAATAATTGGAACCACTTTTCGATTCTGCAACGGATTTAGCAAAACCTGATGTTGCTTTTAAATAATTCGTAACATCAAATGTAACAGGAATTTTCGCTGCGGTCTTATCATAAAGACACCAGTTACCACTCCATGCACTTTTATTACACATCTTATATTCTAAATTTGGGTTAACCTGTGTATATAGTCTATAAGCTGGGTATATACTTGGGTTATTGGTAACACGTTCAGTCTTACCATCATGTCCATCATATGAATCACATTGGGCTGGGTTTGCGGTATTCCATACTTTACATGGAGCAAAAGCATACCCTACTGTGCCATTTTTTTCTTCTCTATACAATTGCACATATACTTCTTTTTCATAGTTTGCAGTTTCATCTGGCAATGTTGTATTGGTTGTCGTTCCTAACATATAGGCCGCTAACTCTGCATAGGCATTTGCTGTTGGTGTTGGTCCTGAAGCCCCCATTGCTGCAACTTTTTGTTTAATTAATCGCTTATGTTCAGGTGTTAAAGGTCTTGCAGGAACAATAATTGCACCAGTTTTATCTCCTTCGAATTTACCAATCCCCATAACCACATCTGAACCAAGCTTATCGCTATTCATTAATTCAAATACCGCATCTTTAAGACGTGCCATACGACTATAATGTTTTTTAGTTAAGTCAGGAGAACCATCACTACGTTGTTCATAACAGAATTCTCGATTGTACATATTTTCAGGGCCTGGGTCAGACCCTAAAAACAACCGAATCTTGTTTCGGTTTTGAACTACTCTTGAATCTGCTTCATTTGAAACATTGGTCACATACCAACCACTTACCCAGTAATCTGTACTATATAAGTTAGATTGGACAATATCTCCTTTAGTCTCAGCTCCTAACCACATATCTTTAAATGTAACAGCTGTATCACAGCCTGCCATACTTCCTGAAGTATCAAGCATTAATACAATGGTTTTTTGACCAGTTTCAGGAATTTTATAAATTTCAATATCACTTGCTTGTACTTGGGTAGTAGGCAGTACACTTGCTAAACCTAGGCTCATGACCATGGAAATGGTCTTTGCTATTTTTTTTAAATTAAATTTTTTCATTACTTTTCTCCTCATTTACAAGTTTGCATTTGTAGGTGCACTGCCTACATTATATTCCGCATACTGAATATTGTATGGAATATTTGCATCTTGGAAACACATTTCAACATTGTTTGATTTAGTACTGCTATCTGTTCGAATCGCACTCAGTTTAAAACAACCTTCAAGTGTTCTTGTTGCAATATTTGAAAAACTTGGTAATACTGAAATTACAGTTGCTCCAATACGGTTAAATGATGTGGTTGTATCTTTTGCACCAATGTCATTATTGAGGGCTTTCGAATCCAAGACATTAGTATCTGAACTAATCAGCTTTCTCAAATAAATTTGGGAAATCACTGCCTCACGTCCTGTCGAAAAATAATTTGCTTTACAATATCCTCGTGAACCACGTTTAGTTGAGTTAATCACACTTGCATTTCTTAAAGTAAAAAATGAAGTATTCGATGCTCTATAGCAGAATACAAGCTCATCTTCTGCATTTGAGGCATCATCAAAATAACCATACATATTTTGTGTAGTTAAACGTGATGCAATTTTTTTTGGGTCTTCAAGCTCAAAAAGTCCTGCATCGCTGTTATTTAATAAGATATTGCTAATTTGAACACCTGTTGAAAGGCGTAAATTCATTAAACTTTCACGCATTGCCATTGTTCCAATCAATGTAATCAATAACAAGACGACAAGTACCATCACTAAGGTTGAACCTTGTTGAGATTTCATAGATTAGCTCCCTTGACTATTACGGAATACAATGGCTTGGCTAAACACTTCACGCAAATATGGTGTAGTAGCTGGTGTTCTTAATCCGACATTTTGACCAAAAAGTGCAAATGTTCGATTTGGATTAACTTTACTATCTGACCCGACTGAGCTTGATGAGCGTGCAATTACGCCAACTTCAGCGGATACAATCTTATCTGTATCAGTAATACTGCCCGGTCTTTTATATTGAATTTTACCTGTACTATCTTTAACACCAAAACGTACTTTAAAAACTTCAATATCTTGCAATAAAACTTGTGCATTTTGACCTAAAGTCGCACCATTTGAACCGCCAGCATCACACATTAAATTGTAACGGCCTCCAGTTACTGCTTGAATGTAATAGCGTTGAACCACAGGTGTTGTAATATCAGTTAAAACAGTGCCTTCACAATTCACCATATCTTTCATATTTGGTATATATTGAATGGTGAGTTGGTCACTGCTTACATTCATATTTGTTTGAAGTTTATTTTCAGTTGTTACATGCTCTGTATTAATACCTGAATAGTTTGTTGTATTAAAGATTACACCACTACCCGGTGTCGTTTTGCTAATTTGGTAAGTAGTCGTTGTGTTTAAATTGACATGGCGTAAATCATGTGTCAGTTGTGATAAACCAAAAATTGAATTTTGTTGGAGTTCACTCATACCTGTTTGCATATTTAGCGAGCGTTGCCCACTTAAAAAAATTGCCAATGCCGCTGCAATGACCAGTAACCCAAGAATCAATGAAATCATCAACTCAATTAAAGTAAAACCTTGTTGTTGCATTGGTTTACTAGAAGACATGGATTTAAATTTAGTCATAGTTATATGTCTCCATAATAATACATTTTGCATTGGTTCTATAACGTGTACCATTGGTGCAATCATTTGCCCCTGAGCCATTGGTTGGGTTAGTATCATCCCACGATACATAAATACATGAACGTTTTAAGGTTGTACCTTGGCAAGGTAAAATCGCAATCTGCATACCTGCATCAGTTGCTTTCTTACGAACTTGACTTAAATCATAATTAGCCAATGTAGTTGCATCGCATGCTGCCGTTTCACATGCTGTACTTGCTGCTCCATTTAACTCTACATTTGTTGCTGCCGCACGATAGGTTGCAAACCCACTACGATTTAAACGCATCCGCTCTGCTAAATCTCGTGCAAGGTTGGTTGCATGAATATTGTTTCCTGCCTCTAAACTTGCTGATACTGCTCGTAATTGTAAGGCTGCAAAGCCTAAAATTGCGATAGAAAGAATGACTAAGGCAACCAACACTTCCATTAAGCCAACGCCTCGTTGTTTATTCATCTTTTATTACCTTATTAAGAACATGTATTTTGGTTTTTAAACACCTGTAATCGACCTTGTCGATAAACTGCAACAGATGTTGAAATATTGGCATCTTTTGCATGGGTTAAGGTGATACAGTTTGAGTTACTTGACATCGATACACGCCCCATATAATCATAAGATAAACTGACTGTTGCAGGCTGGCTATCTTTTAAAATATCTTTACGATTAGATGTCCAAGAAACATCTTGTGCCTTTCGATTTAAAATGGCTGTGGAACGAGCTTCTTGTAAAGTTGCTACAAGGGAACGTGCTTCAGTATTCACTTGATTTTTACGAGCCATCCCCATCATACTTGGTGTAGCTAATGCTGCAAGGATACTCATAATTGCAATTACAACCATCAATTCAATTAGTGTGAACCCCTGTTGATGTCTTTGTTTAAGTTTTAACGTATTCATACCGCAAACTACCTTTTTAACTACTTACCATAATACAACATTGCCTACAAAATGACTAAGTTTTTGTGATGGATGTTACATTTTTATGGATAAACGGCAAACCGAA
>JBHACK010000146.1:0-4932 GCA_041854545.1 Acinetobacter sp.
ACTTTGCCTGTTGCGACTGTTTCAATACCTGCCACAATCATCGCTCCAACTAAGACAACCGCCATACGTCCCAGTTCGGTATCAAATAAGCAGACCATACGTTCATTGCGTGCAAATAGCCCATCAATATTTTCTGCTGTGGTTTGATTTACCGAAAATAATTCCCCCGGAATATATAAGGTTTCAGTCAATGTTCCTGCAAATGGCATATGTACTCGGTGATAATCTTTAGGTGAAAGATAAACCGTTACAAATTGTCCATCATAAAAAGGTTGAGCCAGTTGTTTATCACCAATCAATTTTTCAACAGAAAAGGATTGTCCTTTGGCTTGGAAAATATCATCATGGCTAATCGTGCCAATTTGCGAAATTGCACCATCGGCAGGGCATACAATACTGTTGTGATTTTGGTCAATATAACGGGCATTTTGCTGTAAAGCTCGTGTAAAAAAATCATTAAAGGATTTGTATTTTAACGCATTTTTTTCTTCAGCAATGGACATATCAATGCCATATTTAAATTTAAAAGCGTGTATCACCGTATTTTTAACCACTGGGTGTTCGCTTTCAGCGACTTTACCGACAATACGGCTTAAACGATGTTGTGGCAAATGTTTTTGAGCTTGGATAAAAATTGTTTTCTTTAATTGAGAAAGTTTTAACATTTAATTACCTGTTACAATGATACTATCAGTTTGATTTCCCCATTCGCTCCATGCCCCATCATAGGCAATAATTTGCCAATTCAGTAACCGTCCAACCAAATACGCAAGGCTTGAGCGATGGTGCGATTGACAATACACCACGACAGGTTGCGATAAATCAAAGCCACGTTGCTGTAATTGTTGGCGAATTTGCTCTAGTGGATACAGTTTTAGCTGACGTTCACGGTCAAATAAACACGTCCAATCATAATGAATCGCATTTGGAATATGCCCTGCACGGCGAGCCATTCGCTTTTCACCACTAAACTCTTCTGCACTACGACAGTCCCATAACTGAAGGTCTTGTTGTTGTACACGTTGCATCAATTCCGCATATTCAATACGATGTTGAGCAATTTGGCTAAACGTTGGCTGATAATATTGCTCAACATTTGGCAAAATCGTTTCATCAGCAGTTGTATTCACACCTGCGGACAAGCAAGCATGAATCCCCCCATTGATGATACTGGTTTGATAAAAGCCCATACAATGTAATGTCCACACTAAACGCCCTGCCCATGCACCGCCTTCATCATCATAAGCAATCACATGATGATGTGGGGAAAGTTGCAATGTACGAATCAGTTGTTGTAACACCTCAACATCAGGCAATAATCCTGTAGTTTCTTCATGTTGTCGCAACAAGGCTTTCGGTGAAAGTGGAACGGCATTGGGCAAATGTAATTGTTGATGGACACTTTCTCGGCTTAAATCAACCAAGCGAATCGATGTCATATCAAGGTCAAGAAGTTGCTCAGCGTCAAGCAATAGGTCAAGCGTTGGGGTTGGCATGGCAAGACATCACTCTAGGGGAAATAAAGTGATAGTTTAACATTTTATTTCTCATCTTGCTCAAAAATAATTGGCGTTTGCACCAAACTCATTTTAGGCACCGCCAGTTCGATGGCGTGTTCAATAAATCCATTACAAATTAATTCCTGCATTTCATCACGCACTTGATTAAAATTTTCATGTTTACACCACACCGCAAACAAAACTTCAATCGATGATTCACGAAATGCAGTAACGCTAATGGTTGGTTTCGGCTCATCTAATACTAAATGATATTGTTGAGCCACTTTAAACAACACATCACGCACCTTGCCAATATTTTCATTAAAATTGACCGACAAAGTAATTGGCACACGGCGAATAGGAAATTTTGATAAATTTAACACAGGAGCACGAATTAACTGCTCATTTGGCAAACGAATATACACATTATCCAAAGTTAATAATTTAACGGATAATAAATCAATCGATAACACTTCCCCTTCTAAAGTATGCCCACGAATCAAGGTAATTTGAATAGTATCACCAACTTCAAACGCCCCTTCTCCAATTAAAAACAAACCACTAATTAAATTAGTGGCGGACGTTTGTGATGCAAAGCCCAAAGCAACGGTTAAAATCCCTGCCGCACCTAAAAATAAACTTAAATTGAACCCTGCTTCCTTTAACCCTGCAATAATAAAGAATAGGAAAATACCATAATAAATACCACGTTGCCACACTAATTGCTGGTGCGGATTAAACTTTGTGCCTAAGGTACGAATAAAGGTATTGGAAACAAACTTTGCCAATAAAAAGCCAATAAATACCAACACCAACGCCAGTACAATATCGATTAAACGATCGCTTTTAATGGTACTAAACACCGACAGCAACATACTGCTGACATCTTGGCTCACCGTTTGAGTGGTTGTGGTCATGTCATTTTCTTTAATTAAAACAGAGAATCAAACATATTAAATAAAGTATTACTATTATGGGCGTGATGAATCAATTCAACATTCCCTGCAAATGTAGGACTTTTTTGGTCAATACGAATGCGTGGTTGCTCACGTCCATCATAATTGACACGGATTTGCGATGTCAATAATCGCCCTGCACTGGCACTATAATATAAAGGCAATGCCATCACAGGAATATTCATCCGCTCAAAACGCAACTGCTGATGGCTATTATTTTGTACCACGACAGGCGTTACCGCACGAAACGCCCGTGGAATTAACAAATCCAAACTGGTGCGAGCATCGACCGCTGTGGCATAACACAATTCCCCTTTTTGCTTATTTGCCCCAAACCACGTTTCTTTTGGACGAATCACAGGTAATTCAAATAAACTTTGCTGTTCATGTTGCACAAATCCACGAATCCATAAAGGCGTACTGACATATAACGTTGTAGTCTGCCCTGTTGGAATAAATACAGGGTGAACAGGTTTAATCACCATGGAACGTGGCGACAAACGGGGCATTAACCAAATGTCTGCGTCCGTTTGAGCAAACATAAACCGTTCAATTTTAATCGGTTGTGGTAAAGCAAAATGCACATCATCTAACCGTTTAAACAGTTGGTCATTATCTTGCTGAATGGTTGGACGGTGATATTCCAATTTCCATTCATTAATCAAGCGTGTCATTCGCACACACATAGAACCAAATTGCCATGCTTTACTTTGGTTTAGCTCAAAATGTTGCTTACCCCACCACACGTCAATCGGTGCAAACGGTTGTTGATGATGTGTTGCCACAAATGGCATAATGCTCAATCCTTCTGCTTATTCATCACGAGTTTTGACATCAAATAATTCGATTTCAAAAGTTAAATCCGAATTTGGCGGAATAATATTGCCCATTTTACGTTCACCATACGCCAAATGTGCAGGGACAACTAATTTACGTTTTCCGCCCACTTTCATGCCAATAATGCCCATATCCCAGCCTTTAATCACTCGACCTGTGCCAATGACACATTCAAAATAACGTCCACGGTCAATCGAAGAATCAAATTTGGTGCCATCGCTTAACCACCCTGTATAATGTGTGGTAATTAATGCCCCTTTCACGGCTTCTTTGCCTGTACCTTCAACTAAATCAATGATTTCTAATTCGGTTACTGCCATTTTCATTTTACCTTGCGAAATAATGCTATAGCATAATCTATTTCAAGCGACACGCCAATAAATTTTCTTCAAAAGCACGCCAATCCTGTTCATTTTGATAAATAATTTCTAAGCGTTGGTCAATTTGTTCGCTGGTCGATTTATAATTAAAAACATCAGGATTAAAATTAAACTGTAACCAGCCTTGTTCGGTATTAAAAATCGCTTTTAACCGCAAATAATCGACACCACTAAATAAATCCATTAATCCATCTGCTGAAAATTGCCACGATTTTGAAAACTTCCACCCTACAATATGCACCCCTTGCCGAGAATGCTGATAATGATAAGGCAAGGTTTTTATCTCGCTCATAGGTGTTGCATGATTATCCGCTGTGGTAGGCGTTGCTCTTAAGGTTAGTAAGGGCTGTTTTATTATCGTGGTCGGATAATCATATGGAATTAATAATTCTCGATAATCAATTTCTGTCCCTGAACTCATCAACCATCGACTATTCAACATCATCTCTTGTTGTTTTAATTCTGCTAATACCACATCATCGACAGCCGTCATTTTATCTCGATGGGAAATGACTTTAATTTGAGCGTGTTGCATTAAATCATCAGTCAGATGTTGTTTTACCCATACAGGATGATGCAATAAACTGCCATTTATCACCAACACTAAGCCTTGTAATGCCAAAGTCGGTCGCCAATGGGGTTCGCTAAATTGCTCCAATAATTGTAAAGGATGACCTAAACCACTCGGCTCAATCCACAAACGGTCTGGGCGATACTCTTGCAGTAACCGACTTAAAGCAATATTCATGGGTAATTGACTGGTGCAACATAAACACCCACCTAAGACTTCTTTTACTTGAATATCATCTGTTTGGGTTAAAAAATGTTGGTCAATACCAATTTCTCCAAATTCATTCATCAACACCGCCCAACGTTCATGCACAGGTTTTTGGCTTAATAGATGTTGTAATAATGTGGTTTTTCCTGCCCCTAAAAACCCTGTAATAATATGGGTTGGCACGGCGTTTGTTAAATAATTCATCTGTTATTTTCCTGAACATCTGTTACATTTGTATCAGTTGGTGTATCAGTTGTGCTATCTGTAGTTGAATCTACGGTCGTTTCTGCATTTTTTTCTGCCTGTAATCGCTGAATTTCTGCTTGGATTTCATCTACCTGTGCTAAGGTTGCGATACGCCCTGCTTGAATTAAATGTTCTCGTGATTTTAAATCAAAAATATGCGTTTTTTCTCGAATATCAGGTTGAATCACAATGGTTGCATACTTTAATTCTTCTTTTGCTAGCTGTTGTTGCATGAT
>JBHACK010000147.1:0-3388 GCA_041854545.1 Acinetobacter sp.
AAAGCAAGGGTATAAAAATGGGAATTTTTGAACGTTATTTGAGTTTATGGGTTGCTTTAGCAATTGCTTGTGGTGTAGGTGTTGGCGTTGCTGTTCCGCATTTATTTTCGTGGATTTCCGATGTGCAAATTGCCCATATCAATTTGCCTGTGGCAGTATTGATTTGGCTGATGATTTATCCGATGATGGTACAAATTGATTGGTCAGCAATCAAAGATGTAGGTAAAAAACCGAAAGGTTTGGCTTTAACGATTGTGGTCAATTGGTTAATTAAGCCATTTACGATGGCATTCATTGGTTGGTTATTTTTTAGAATATTTTTTGCAAATTGGGTCGATGAGCAATCAGCAACAGAATATATTGCAGGTATGATTTTATTAGGTGTTGCTCCATGTACAGCCATGGTTTTTGTATGGTCTCAATTAGTCAAAGGTGATGCTAATTATACATTGGTACAAGTTTCTATCAATGATTTAATTATGATTTTTGCATTTGCTCCAATTGCAAGCCTTTTGTTAGGTGTCAGTGATATTTCAATCCCTTGGCAAACTTTATTATATAGTACAATTTTGTATGTCGTATTACCTTTATTAGCAGGGTGGATAACACGGCATATTCTGCAAAAATCAAACCGCTCAATTGGGCAATTTACGGCAAAATTAAAACCTTTTTCAATGTTAGGATTAATTCTAACTGTCATTTTATTATTTGCATTTCAAGCACAAACAATTTTGCATAACCCTTTGATTATTTTATTGATTGCAATTCCTTTACTAATTCAAACATATGGAATTTTCTTTTTGACGTATGGTTTATCAAAATGGTTGAAATTACCCCATGAAATCTCTGCTCCTGCGTGTTTAATTGGTACGAGCAATTTTTTTGAATTAGCTGTTGCAGTTGCTATTGCATTATTTGGATTAAATTCTGGGGCATCACTAGCGACAGTAGTAGGCGTATTGGTTGAAGTGCCTGTTATGTTATCTTTGGTCGCTTGGCTTAATTGGCAAGCAAAAATATCATCTTAAAGGTAAATTTTCGTAACTCTTAAATATTTGATTATTTTTTACAAAACACTTGAAATGCTTACCAATTTTTTACACAGTTATCGGCAAAGATATAACATCATTATCTTAGATTATCTTTATCAATAAAATTGATAATTATTTTAAACTCCCCTTTTTTATTTGAGTATCTCTTATGAAACAACACGCTATTGCTCTTTTTCTTGGTACAAGTTTAGCATTAACTGCCCTTTCTGCTTGTGCAACCCCACAACAAACAACCAAAGCCACAACCAAAACTAAAACCTATGTCAGCGATGGCTACAACAAACGCAAACAAGGCTATGACTGGGTTGCCGTTGAAACCACAAAGTAAGCCAATAATACGCTTAAAGTACAAATCCGCTCTCGTGCTGATAAGAAAAAACCGACTTGTACCTTTGATGGCGTTGCCTATCCTGTAAGAACAAATTTTTATCAACTCAAACAAGGGGGTATGACGCTTAATTTGACATTAAATGCCAAAAGTATTGACATCTCACCTGCTCAAGACAGCGACCGTAATCAAGCAATGTATTATTGTTCAGGGGGAGGTAGTTTGATAGGCAATTACAAACAAGTTGCAAAACTTGACCGTACTCACTTAGATAAAACCAAGTTTATTCAAACCTTGTCTTTGCAAAATATCAGCTTTTTTATTGAGCATAAAGCAGATACGGTTACTGTTCGCAGTAGCGGTTTAACGCATGAATTTAATGAAAATTATTCCATTAAAGGGCAACGTATTACCCATGCCGAAGTGGAAGATATGAACCGTGATGGTTATCCAGAAATTTTGATTTATTTACAAAATATCAAACAACCTTATGATGGTGATGTCTTGGCATTTTCAGCTAATCGTAATCAATCTTTAAGTCAAATGAGCTTTACCCCTGCCAAAGATAATCCTGATTTACGTCCTTATTATCGTGGTGGTGATGAGTTTAGTTTGGTAGAGCATCGTTTGGTTCAGCGTTTTCCTGAATATGTCAAAGATAAAGCCACAGGACGCACCAAACAAGTCGCTTATGAAGTACAAGATGGTGAATCATCTCGTAAATTGGTACTCGTTAAGTAAATTAAAATACGCTAAAATTTAAATGCCATTTAACAGTTTAGATGGCATTTTTGTTGCAAAAATAGAACCTTAGGTTCTAAAAATGGTACAGCATTTTGCTTTACATTTTATCTTTCATCCAGTACATTAGCTTATTTTAATGATAGGAAAATATGATGAGCGTTGATAAATATATTGCCACAACCAAAGATGTTGGGGGCATTCCTGTTGCTCGCTTACTACCACAAGCCAAACGCAAGACGGTAGGGGCTTGGTGTTTTTTAGACCACGCAGGCTCAGATGAATTAAAATTTGCCGATGATTCCAATGGCTTGCAAGTTGGTTTACATCCACATATTAACTTACAAACCTTTACTTGGATGTTACAAGGTGAAGTGTGGCACCAAGATAGTCTAGGTAATCGCCAGTTGATTCGCCCAAAACAAGTCAATTTGATGACCGCAGGGACAGGCAATCAAGCAGGCATTAGCCATACCGAGCAAACCCCTGAAGGCATTAAAGATTTACACGCCGTGCAACTTTGGATTGCTTTGCCAATGAATCAGGAAATTAAGCCAAATTTTGAGCATTATCCAACATTACCCGAGTGGCAAAAAGATGGCATTCGTTATATTTTAACCACTGGTCAATATCAAGGCTACTCTGCTCCAACCACGCAATTTAGCCCATTACTTGGCGTAGATATGCAATTTGATGTAACTGGCAAATTTGATATTGAGCAACAAGATAAGTTTGAATATGGCTTTTTGGTCATCAAAGGGGAACTTCGTATCAATGGGCAAGTGTACGGTCAAGATGAGTTAGCTGTTTTATCCGATTGTGCAAATGCTCAAGGGGAACTTGAGCTTTGGGCAAGTGAAGGCACGCACGTTATGCTGTTGGGCGGTGAACCATTGCCACACCCAACCTTAATTTGGTGGAATTTTGTAGGCAGTAATGTAGAAGATTTAAAACAAGCAGTTACCGATTGGAATAATCATCATGAGCGTTTTGGTGATATTGCCTTAGATGGCACAGCATTAAAACGTTTGGTTGCCCCTGAAGTACCTGATGGGTTAAAGGCGTAATTTAAAAATGCCGTTTGGTTAGGTTCAAACGGCATTTTCTTTATTAAAACTTAATCACATCATTTTCTGCAGGGACAAATACTCTATCGCTAAATTTATGCGTTTTGATAAACTCACGCATTTGTTCACGACTGACCGTTGCATGGTTCACAGCGTCCATATGTACCGTGATGATTTTGGCATGGGGGACAGCTTGATAA
>JBHACK010000148.1:0-16516 GCA_041854545.1 Acinetobacter sp.
GCCAAGGTTGGGGTCGCGAGTTCGAGTCTCGTTTCCCGCTCCAAATTCTTAAAATCCTGAATCATTTGATTTAGGATTTTTTATTTTAGGTCGTGAGTTCAAGTCCATAAAAAGCATAGCTTTTTATCTTGCGAGTGGGCAAAACGATGTTTTGCTATTTCCACGCTCATTCACCGCTCCAAATGCTTAAAGTCCTAAATCATTTGATTTAGGATTTTTTTATTTTAGGTCGTGAGTTCAAGTCCATAAAAAGCATAGCTTTTTATCTTGCAAGTGGGCAAAACGATGTTTTGCTATTTCCACTCTCATTCACCGCTCCAAATGCTTAAAATCCTAAATCCTTTGATTTAGGATTTTTTATTTGGCAAATTTAAGTTAAAAGTACTAAAACTTTAAATCTGTTTGGTTTCTATCGCTCAACACCAACCTATCCAACATCATTTAAGATTAAAATTGGCTCTAATAGACATTTTTCATGATAAAAATTAGACCTTAGCTCCTAATCGACATTTTTCCCCACTTAACTTTTAAAGCCATACATTTTGCTATAAAATAAGCCATCTATTTAAACAATTTAGCGATGGTACAGTTACCTTAGCCACGGAGACTAGTTCATGTGTAATGATGATATCCGCAGTCATTCTGCTCCAGTATTTGACGGTGTAGAAAACGCCCCTGCTCGTTCAATGTTGCGTGCAGTTGGCTTTACCGATGAAGACTTTAAAAAACCACAAATTGGCGTTGCATCTACATGGGCAAATGTAACCCCTTGTAATATGCACATTGACGGTTTAGCCCGCGAAGTCGAAAAAGGCGTAAACAATGCCAACGGTAAGGCAGTGATTTTTAACACCATTACCATTTCAGATGGTATTTCAAATGGTACAGAAGGCATGAAATATTCTTTGCTTTCTCGTGAAGTGATTGCCGATTCCATCGAAACAGTTGTCGGCTGTCAAGGCTTTGATGGTGTCATTGCGATTGGCGGTTGTGATAAAAATATGCCGGGTTGTATTATGGGCTTAGCACGTCTAAATCGCCCAGGCTTATTTATTTATGGCGGTTCGATTCGTCCAGGGGCAGGTCATACCGATATTATTTCTGTTTTTGAAGCGGTTGGTCAGCACGCCAAAGGCGAAATTAACGAAATTCAAGTCAAACAAATTGAAGAAGTATCAATTCCAGGCCCGGGGTCTTGTGGCGGTATGTATACTGCCAATACAATGGCATCTGCGATTGAAGCCTTAGGCATGAGTTTACCAGGGTCATCAGCTCAAGATGCTGTATCTGATGAAAAAATTGATGACTGCCAACGTGCTGGCGAAGCGGTGATGAATTTATTACGCTTAAATATTAAGCCATTAGATATCATGACCAAACCTGCTTTTGAAAATGCCATTAAAGTCGTGATTGCATTAGGTGGTTCAACCAATGCGGTGTTGCATTTATTGGCAATGGCACATACCGCAGGAGTTGATTTAACTTTAGATGATTTTGTTCGTTTAGGTAAAGATACGCCTGTCGTTGCAGATGTGCGTCCATCAGGTAAATATTTAATGTCTGAATTGGTTCAAATTGGTGGGATTCAGCCATTAATGAAACGTATGCTTGATGCAGGTATGTTAGATGGTTCATGTTTAACCGTAACAGGGAAAACCTTGGCAGAAAACTTAGCAGATGTTGAAGACTATCCAGAAGGTCAAGAAATCATCATGCCATTTGATAAACCTATCAAGAAAGATTCTCATCTTGTAGTCTTAAAAGGAAACTTATCGCCAACAGGTGCGGTTGCGAAAATTTCAGGTAAAGAAGGCCTGTATTTTGAAGGCTCTGCTCGTGTCTTTGAAGGTGAAGAAGGGGCAATGCGTGGTATCCTTGATGGTGAAGTCAAAGATGGTGAAGTGGTCGTGATTCGTGGTGAAGGCCCGAAAGGTGGCCCAGGTATGCGTGAAATGCTTAAACCAACATCAGCCATTATTGGTAAAGGTTTAGGTAAAACAGTCGCTCTGATTACTGATGGTCGTTTCTCTGGCGGTAGTCATGGTTTTGTGATTGGGCACGTTACACCTGAAGCCTATGAAGGTGGCCCAATCGGTTTGGTGAAAAATGGCGATAAAATCTCCATCAATGCTGAAACACGTGAAATTACCCTACATATTTCTGATGAAGAAATGGCAGAACGCCGTAAAAATTGGGTAAAACCTGCTCCTAAATATAAAACAGGGGCATTAGCAAAATTTGCAAAACTTGCGTCTGGTGCGGATAAAGGTGCAGTAACCGATTTAAATTTAGATGTTTAATCTGATTTAGTTCAGTTTAAATAAACGCTTATCTGAATGGTAAGCGTTTATTTTTTAGAACCTGTTCACGATTAATTTTTTTAGGCAAAAATGAGATAAATCGCCAGCTTTTCAAGAAAAAAATGCAGGTTGATAGTGATTCTATCAAACAAATTTTTGATGCAGAAAAGCCAGATTTAGTCATTTTTGATAAAAAAGCAATTATTTTTAATGAAATATTCTACAAAATATGAAAGCGTAATTAATTTTGAACAGGTTCTTATTATACTTTAGTCGGTATTTTGATTTTTTTCATCTTTTCCATCTAGCCATTCACCAGAAAATAAGTTATACATAATTCATCACAATGTAAGATGATGTACATTGTTTTTTCTCCCAACCTGATGAGATATATTTATGGAAAAAGTTTGGTTATCGACCTATCAAAAATTTAATATTCAACCTAGCATTGAATTCAGCAACACGCCATCGTCATTATTGGATATTTTTGACCGTAATACTGAATTATTCGCAGAACGTTCAGCATTTATTCATCAAGACCATCATTTAACTTTTGCAGAATTAAGCCAATATAGTTTACAACTTTCGGCTTATTTACAGTCTCTCAATTTAAAACCAGCAACTCGTATTGCCATTATGATGCCAAACTGTTTGCAATATTATGTTGCAGTTATGGCAATTATGCGTGCAGGTTATATTGTGGTGAATGTTAATCCATTATATACCCATCGTGAATTAGAATACCAGCTCAATGATAGTGGTGCTGAAGTTTTAATTTTAATTGAACAAGCGGTACATACTGTTGAAGAAATGGAACAACAAACACCTGTTCAACATTTAATTATTACCCAATTAGATGATTTATTTGATAAAGATAAAACGCAATGTCCTGTTTTATGTGAACAAATTCATTCCATTAGTTTATTAGATGCTTTAAAACAAGGTGAAACATTAAAATACGTTCGCCCCAATATTCAAATAAATGATACTTGTGTTTTACAATATACTGGTGGAACAACAGGAATATCGAAAGGGACAGAATTATCACACGCAAATTTAATTGCTAATATTTTACAATGTGATGAAATGTTTAAGGATAAACTTGGTGGTTATGGAGCAACAGAACCTTATTATCCACATATGTGTGCTTTACCTTTATATCATATTTTTGCATTTACTGTTTGTGCATTATTTGGTATGTATAAAGGACAAACCAATATTTTAGTTTCAAATCCACGAGATTTACCTGTATTAATTGATGCTCTTGCAAAATATAAACCTGCATTATTCCCATCTGTAAATACATTATATAATGCTTTGGTCAATAATGATGCATTTAAACAACTTGACCACAGCAATTTACGCATTGCGATGGGCGGGGGAATGCCTGTTTTACCTGCAACTGCTGAAAAATGGAAACAAATTACAGGTCTTACCATTATAGAAGCCTATGGTTTATCAGAAACTTCGCCTGTTGCGACCTGTAACCCAACACAACATACTCATTTTTCAGGAATGATTGGAATCCCTGTACCTTCAACGGATATTGCGATTTTAGATGATGATGGCAATATCATTCCTGCAGGAAAAACCGATGAAGATGGCAAATTATTGTCAGGAGAAATTGGTATTCGTGGGCCACAAGTGATGAAAGGCTATTGGAATCGCCCTGAAGAAACAGCTAAAGTCATGACAACAGACGGTTTTTTCCGTTCTGGTGATATTGGTATTATGGACAGTCAAGGCTTTGTGAAAATCGTGGACCGTAAAAAAGATATGATTTTAGTCTCTGGATTTAATGTCTATCCGACTGAAATTGAAGAAGTTATTACTCATCATCCAAAAGTGTTGGAAGCCGCTGCGATTGGGGTATTTGATGAACATTCAGGCGAAGTTCCTAAACTCTTTGTGGTTAAACGTGATGAAAGTTTAACCATTGATGAAATTTTACATTATGCCCGTGAAAATTTAACTGGCTATAAAGTACCAAAATATGTGGAGTTTTTAACTGAATTACCTAAATCGAATGTAGGTAAGATTTTACGTAGAAATCTACGAAATACATGATAACGTATTTATTTATGATTTAAAAAGGCTTATTTTATAATAAGCCTTTTACATTATATTTAAACATTATCTACCTTTTTTAATATCACATTCCACCAATATTCCTGACATTGTGGGCGATTATCTACACTTATCCATGTTTCTAAACAAATAATATCATTTAACTGTTCTATAATCATTTTCCATCTTAATTCATTAATATCACAAAAAAAGCGTCCATCTTTTATTCGTTCACTATCACCATATTTAAAGGATGCGTAAAAAATACCATCTTTTACTAATCGATGAATATTTTCTTGCATCACCTGTATTATCATTTCTAAAGGCAAATGTAATAAAGATGCACACGCCCAAATACCTGTAAATGAAGAATACCATTGTAATTGATTGAGAAAATAAAAATCAGCATATTGCCATGTAATTAACATATGTTTATGTTGTTTTGCAAAATTTAATAATGCTTGACAACCATCAATAGCCAGCACATTAAACCCACAATTTGCAAAATAAAGACTATCTCGACCAGTACCACAACCTAAATCTAAAATATATTGTTCACCTTTTGGTAAATAAGGTAAAAACCGAGAATAAATCGATTGCATATCTACATTTAATGTTTGTTCAATAAATGATTCTGTATGATATTGATAATAATCTAAGGTTGATTGAGAAACTGAACGCATTAAAATACCTGTGTATCATGTTGAATTGGTTGCCATTCATGAATTAAACATCGTTTTGCAGATTGATAAACCTGCTGTAAAAACTGTTGTCGTTGTTCCGTTAATCTCCCTATTTGAGCCATTAATGTTTCTCGTAAAGGATGATGGCTACTAATTAAATATTCATTGCGTTGATATAATCGATGCAATAAGGATATACTTGGTATTCGTGCAAATTTACCATTTTCACCACGATTACAACTTTGACAAGCTAATACTAAATTCCATACGCCATTAATATTTAAATGTTGAAATATTGATTCTCCTGTATAAACTAAACAATGTGGAAAAAAGTGGTCAATATCTGCTAAATTATCCGTATTTTCCACAATACTAATTTGTTTAAAACAATAAAAACAACGTCCTTTTTGATAACCATTTAATGCACCACGAGATGATGTAATATCCACTCGGCATTGTTTATCGATAGTAAATAACTGTTGATTTTCGTGGTCATATTGAACACCAATTAAATGTTTATTTAAGTTTAATTCCCATGCTTTTTCTACTAAATTCCAACGTGATTCTGTTTCTCTTAATAAAATATCGGCTAACTCTTTATTTTCCATCATTTTTAAAAATGTATCTGTTAGAATTAAATTCTTTTGTTTACTTTGAGTTTCAACTTGGAAAAATGTGTCTGGAATAGCAGATTGATTAACGATATGAAAAGCATCTAGCACATATTTAAATCCTTCTTTCTTGCTTATATCATGTAATTGAGTTGTTGTGATTATTCCTTGATTATAATCAATACACGCATTAATCAATTTTCCTGTATGAGCAGAAATCGTTTGTTTAGGACTCTGTTTTAAATGTTCACATAATTGTAAAGCATAAGGCAAAGCCAATTCATCTAATGAAATGATAGTATTATTATTTTGTTGTTGATATTCAATTAAACTTTTTGCTAAAGCAAATTTATAAGATGCAACATTTCGTCCAAATAAAATTATTGCACGCCATTGGTTTTGTGAATTTGGTTCAACGTAAATAAAGTTCATCAAAGATACCACTTTAAAATATTATCTTAATTTTATCATATTTTATACAATTACAAAACAAAATCAGCATAATAAAATCTATTATGCTGATTTTGTTATAACAATTATTTTATTTCCATAAGAAATAAGCCAATCCGCCAATAATTAAAATTGAGAAGATATTTAATAATAATCCGACTCGCACCATTTCTCTTAAATGAATATGCCCTGTTGCAAAAACAATTGCATTTGGCGGTGTTGCAATCGGTAACATAAAGGCACAGCTAGCACCACAGGCAATAATCGCTGCCAAAGCAATTGGTGGTACACCTAATGATTCTGCAACCGCAATAAAAATCGGCATTAATAATGCTGCACTTGCAGTATTAGACGTAAATTCTGTTAAAAATACGATAAATGCCGTTAAAGACAACATAATAATTAGCCAATGTTGTTGCCCAACAAAATGAACAATCGTATCCGCCATAATTTGGCTTGCCCCAGAATCTTTTAATACCACACTCAAGGTTAAACCGCCCCCAAAAAGCATTAAAATCCCCCATTCTACACGCTCTTGGATTTGTGTCCATGTTGCTGTTCCTGCTACAATTAATGCCACAACTGCGACCATCACCACAACGCTATCAAAACTTCCGATTTTTGCCGATAAACCTAATAGATTTGAAATAATCGGATTAACAATAGAGCCAAAACATAAAAGTAATACTGTGGTAAAGAAAATAATTAGTGTGATTTTATTTTGAGTCGTTAATTTAATCGCATCGACTTTAAAATCAAATTTTGCATTTAAATTCGGACGTAAAACAACCCATAAAGAAATCAACATACTTGGCAATAATAATAGCATAACAGGCATACCATATTTTAACCATTCAGCAAAGGTAATATCTAACTGCGATGCTAAAATACCATTTGGGGCACTCCCCACTAATGTCCCAATTCCGCCAATACTCGCACTAAAAGCAATTCCCATTAATACAAATGAATAAGTACGGCGGTCTTCAACCACATTAACACCACTTAAAATCCCCATCGTTAAAGGTAACATCATGGCAGCAACTGCGGTATTATTCATCCACATTGAAATAAATGCGGTAGCAAAGAATAAATAAAATATCGTTTTCTTTAAATTTCCTTTCGCAATTTTAATAATAAAATGTGCAAGAACTTTATCTAAGCCTTGAATTTGCAATACCGCTGCTAAAACAAATCCCCCAAAGAACATAAAAATAATCGGTTCAGAAAATGTAGCAAACGCCGCTTTGGTACTTAATAACCCCATACCAATGGCTAAAATTGGAATCATTAATGCAGTAACGGTAATATGGAATGCTTCTGTAAGCCATAATACCCCTGCAAATACTAATAATGCCAATCCTTTATTTTCAGATGGATTAAATGGAAGAACTTGGATTAATACAAAAAATAAAATTAAATCTAAGCCTAAAATCATCAAACCACGATGTTTAGACTGTTGAAACTTCATCAATAAGCTCATTCAGTTACTCCTACATTGAAATATGCTTTAATTACTCCCTTTAAGATACACAGAAATGCGTTAAATGAACAATCTACCTTAGTCGTATATATTTTTATTAAAATTCAGATATAAGATTTTAACCAAGATAAAAATAACAAATATTTCAAATAGTTAAATTATTTATACTTTAGATGATTTTCATTGAATAAAAAAATCTATTCAGTTACAATATCAAATCTTCTATTTAAAAATAGAACAGTCAATTATTTTGGTCAATTTCAACATCATTTGCATGGGTAAACAATGAAAAAAACGGTTCTTTCACTTCTGATAATCAGCATGATGGGGTTAATGACCGCCTGTGGTAAAAATCCTGAAACGACAACTCAATCAAATCAGCAGTCTGCCCCACTTGCGGAACGTGTTACGCTTGACCCTTTACCACAAGTCGATACTGACCTGCCAAATTATAATACAACGCTTGCAAAAGAAGTTCAAAAACCAACGCAATTACTGAATGAAACAAGTAATATTAATCCGATTGAAAAAGAATTAATTAAAACCAGCGAAATCAGTTTTAAAGTCGATGATATTATTAAAGCAACACATAGTATTGAATTATATGTGCAAGAGTCAGGTGGTTATATTGAACAAAAATATATTAATTATGCGATTCAAGACTTGCAACGTAATGCAAAATCAAATGGCGAAGTTGAAGTTTTTGAAAAGGTTTTGCCACAAGCTCAATTAGTGGTGCGTGTACCCAATACCCAAACTGCAATTTTTTTAAATCGTATTTTACCTTTAATGTCGCAATTTTATACACAACATTATGATGCCAAACAGTACGATTTCCAACAATTACAAGAAAAGCAAAAAGCGTTGGTGCCAAGTGTCAATGTATCAGAAACAACGACTACAACCGACTCAACTGCCACAACCACTAAAATCACGGCAACCAATGTGCCAAATATCATTCCGCCTGATTTAAAAGCCTTGATTGAAAAAGACTTACAACATCGTTTGCAATACAGCACGATTGTTTTAAATTATCAACAATCTGCGGTGATTCGTACCAGCAAAGATTTTGAATTACTTGATGTGATTGATGCGAAAGAAGACCCATTATCCACCCGTTTAGGAAATGCAATGGGCTTAGGTATGGCTGGTATTATCACAATTTTTGTGAATTTAATGATTTTATGGCCACTGTATGCGTTATTCGGATTGGCATGGTGGGGCTATCGTACATGGAAACGTAAAAAAAATAAGATGGAATAATCAATGATAAAAGTCGGATATGTTTAATATCCGACTTTATTATCATTTTTATTTATTTTCTAAAAGTGTATTCAATAAAATAATTTGTTTTTCTTTTTCGGCAATAATCATATCTTTACATGCAATAATTTCTTTTAAATTAGCAATTTCATTTAATAAGTTTTCATCATTTCCCTGACATCTATTATAAATAGAATTACTACTATTAGTATGAACATGATTATAAAAAGTATCGCCATTTTGTTCTGAAGTTAATAAATCAAAAATATTAATTTCAAAAACTTGTGCGATTTGTTGAATTTTATCCAAATGTAGTTTTGTTTCACCACGTTCAATTTTAGCATAACCACTTGGCGACATATGTACACGTTCTGCCATTTCTTCTTGTGTCCAATGATTAAATTCTCTTAAATATTTTATTTTTTCGTGGATTTTCATAATAACTCCTTTTGGACAGAAAATTGCTCTAAAAGTGTTCGATTAAAAAATAAGATGTGATTATTATATAACACATGGAAGTAAATTACTACTTTCAAAAATCCATTTAATAGGAGTAAATCTTATGAAAAAATTTGCGGATAAATTGGCACTCTTTGCTGTTATGGTAATGTTTGCTACAAATGTAATGGCTTATTCTATTGAACGCCAATGGTATAATGAAGTTGGTCACAGCAAAGTTGAAGGTCGCTGTAATGACGGTACTTATTTTAATGGTTCTCAAATTCAGGAATATGGAAACTGGAGTATTAAAGCTCACTATTGGGGACATAATACTTCACTTAGTACCGCTATCCGTCAAGCCTGTGGCGAATAATTATCCTACATTATCAATCGTCTAAAAACGATTTAAAAAAAGTCGGCTCCTTCGGTATCCGACTTTTTACTTTTTAAAACATCAAATTAACATAAAATCAATTTCAAATCTAAAAAGTAATACTCTCCTTTATCCACGACTATTTTATGAAAACAACCAAACTAAATGTATCTTTTACTTGCTTTAATGGCTGATTTCCTGTATGATTTGCATTCCTTTATGTTTAACTCACTCACGAGTTAAACCAACTATAATAGGTATTGAAATGAAAACTATCAGTGCAAAACCTGCTGAAGTACAACACGACTGGTACGTTGTGGACGCTTCTGGCAAAACACTTGGTCGTTTAGCGACTGAAATCGCACGCCGTTTGCGTGGTAAACACAAAACTTCTTACACTCCACACGTTGATACAGGTGATTACATCATCGTAATTAACGCTGAGCATGTTCAAGTGACTGGTAACAAAGCACTTGATAAAAAATACTATCGTCATACTGAGTTCCCAGGTGGTTTAAAAGAAACTAACTTTGAAAAATTAGTTGCTCACAAACCTGAAGAAATTTTCCAACGTGCAGTAAAAGGTATGTTGCCAAAAGGTCCTCTTGGTTATGCAATGATTAAGAAAATGAAAGTGTATGCAGGTAGCGAACATCCACACGCTGCTCAACAGCCACAAGTTTTGGACATCTAAGGGATACATCACATGGCTACAAATAAATATGACTACGGTACAGGTCGCCGTAAAACTGCAACAGCTCGTGTATTCTTATCTGCGGGTACTGGTAAAATTACCATCAACAACCGTTCTTTAGAGCAATATTTCGGTCGTGAAACTGCTCGTATGGTTGTTATGCAACCTCTTGAATTATTAGACGTTGTAGGTAAATTTGACCTTTATATCACTGTTAAAGGTGGTGGTATTGGTGGTCAAGCAGGTGCAATTCGTCACGGTATTACTCGTGCATTAATCGCATCTGATGAAGCATTAAAACCTGCTCTTCGTCAAGCTGGCTTTGTTACTCGTGATGCTCGTGAAGTTGAACGTAAAAAGCTTGGTTTACGCAAAGCACGTCGTCGTCCACAATTCTCAAAACGTTAATCGTTTATTGTGGATTCAAAAAGCCTTGCCATGTGCAAGGTTTTTTTATTGCTGTTATATACAATAAAAAAGGGGCGTTTCGCCCCAGAATCTCAAAGTTTAAACTTGCTGGCTATACATCAGGGTGATATTTTCGCTAATCTCATTAATAGCACTACGCAATGATGCCCAACCTAAGCCTAAACCTGTCTTTTTCGTTGTTACCAAAATCGCAACAATATGTGGATGTTCTGGCACAGTCATCATAAAGTGTAAAGTTCCAACCGTTACCATTTGCACTTCTTGTATTGAATGGTAAGCAGATTTTTGGCGGTGATTGGTTAGCTGTTCTTCCACACGGCGGACAGTTCTTCCCCGAAACATATCAACCGCCGCCGCTGATACTAAGTCCACATAGTCTTGTGAAAAGTATTCTATACGATGGTGAACAGCAAGTGGCAAGCCTGTTTCTAAATCCACAACAGCGGTTGCAATCGCCCCTTGAACTTCGTTATAAATTATCTCGCAAATTTCTTCTAAACTGCTCATTTTGTTGCTCCAAAGTAACCATTGGCGATAGGTGAGTTGAGCGTTCACCCGTAAAATTGATTAAAGGGCTTATCATAGCATAAATTATTTATCATTGTGGATTTAAGATGTTGTTTTTTTATACTATTCTTTGAATTTTTGTATGCCTTTTCGCTGTTTTTTCTGTATTTTTTATGCTTTCTCCGTGCTTTTAACCTGTTTTTTTAGTATGATAGGTCGTCTCTTATTTATTCATTGTCGTATTATGTCGGTTGAGAAACTTAGTCCACAAGGCATTACGTTATATAGTCATCATGATGACTTTCGTTCTCATTGGATTCGTTTTATTTTAGCGGAAAAGCAGATTAAGTATCAGTCAATTTTATGTGATTATGATGATGAAGATGTGCAACATTTAAGCCCTTATCAGCGGTTGCCTGTTTTATTAGAATCGCCTTTAACGCTGTATCATTGTTGTAGTATTGCCGAATATATTGATGACCGTTATCGTCAGGCGAAATTATTTGCTGATGCTCCGATGTTGCGTGCAGAACAACGGCAATATTTATGGCGGTTTGAAACCGATTGGTTTTCTTTGGTTGATGACATTGTACGACATCCTGACAGTTTAGATGTTCATGCTCAACAACAGGCAAAGCAACAACTTTCCGATACCTTAATTTCTCTTACGCCCTTATTTCAACATTTTCCCTATTTTTTATCTGAACAATTTAGTATTTTAGATTGTATGTTAGCCCCAATTTTGTTACGGTTACGTTATGCGGAAGTGTCTTTGCCGTTGCCCCATTGCCGTCCAATTTATGGTTATATGCAACGGATTTTTCAGCGTCCAAGTTTTAAACAATCGCTTACCTTAGATGAGCTACATCATTATCAACATCTTTTAGGATAACTTATGAGCAATGAATTAAAATTATCTCCACAACGTCCTTATATTGCCCGTGCCATGTATGAATGGTTGTGTGATAATGACTTAACGCCCCATATTATGGTTGATGCCACACAAAAAAATACGGTTGTTCCACAACAATTTGTGCAAGATGGTCAAATTGTGTTAAATGTTGCACCACACGCCGTTCATCAATTTACTATGGACAATAATGCAGTTTCATTTTCGGCACGTTTTGGCGGTGTTGCACATCAATTATACATTCCAATGCCTGCATTATTAGGAATTTATGCTCGTGAAAATGGGGCAGGTTTATTTTTTGACCCAAGTGAATATGATGATGTTGAACTTGAAAATACGACTGAAGAAAGCTCATCATCAGCGAAAAAACCAACCTTCTCTTTTGTTGATTAAATCACCTTGATTTTCACAACCATAAAAAAATGCCTTTTAATATTTAATTTAAAAGGCATTTTTATTTTTTAAATGTTAATCGTGCGGTGTATCTGCTTTGACATTCATTTTATCATACGGAATAAGTTTGGTTTTATATTTGAATTTATACCCTAACCATAAGGCTAAAAACAGCGGAATGGTAATATAAGTTGATAACACGGATAACCATTCACCATCTAAAACCGCTTGATAGTTTTGCCCCATAATCACGATACTACATAAAATAAAGGCAAACCACGGTGCATAAGGGAAGAATTTAGCACGATAGACCAAATCTTCTAACTTATTCCCTTGAGCTAAATAGCCTTTTCTAAAGCGATAATGGGAAATGGCAATACCTAACCACACAATAAAACCGCACATTCCTGACATATTTAACAACCAGTTAAATACTTCTTTTTCACCAAAGAATGTCGTTAAGAAACATAATGATGCAATCGCAGTGGTTGCATAAAGCGCATTCATTGGCACACCACGACCATCTAAACGAGAGAACATTTTTGGTGCTCGCCCTTCTCGTGCCATATCAAACAGCATACGGGTTGATGAATATAAGCCCGAATTTCCTGCGGATAAAATCGCCGTTAAAATCACCGCATTCATGATACTGGCAGAAAATGCTAATCCTGCTTTCTCAAAAATCAAGGTAAATGGCGATAAAGCAATATTTTCCGTTTCCGATGCTTGCAATAAATTTGGGTCAGTATAATTGAGCAAGGTTCCAATTAAGAAAATACATACGATATAAAATAATAAGATTCGCCAGAAAATTTGTTTAATGGCAATCGGAATAGTTTTTTTAGGGTCTTTAGATTCACCTGCTGCTACGCCAACCATTTCCGTGCCTTGGAAAGAGAATCCTGCAATCATGGCGACCCCAATCATGGCTTGCAATCCGCCAACAAATGGAGCTTCTTGATATGTCCAATTTCCAAAAACGCTTTGATTTGGCGTCATCATGATTTTAAAAATCATCGCCACGCCAACAATAATAAAGGCAATAATGGCTAAAACTTTAATCAAGGAAAATAAAAACTCTCCTTCACCAAAGCCTTTGACCGTTAAGGCATTAATCCCAAAAATAATTGCTAAAAATAATGCACTCCAATACACGCCATCAATTTCAGGAAACCAAAACTTCATGATGACCTGCACGGCGACCAACTCAAAGGCAACGGTAATTGCCCAGTTGTACCAATAATTCCAACCTAATGCAAAGCCAAAACCTTCTTCCACATAACGACTACCATAGGTAAAAAATGCCCCTGATGTCGGATTATGGGTTGCAAGTTCGCCCAAACTGGTCATTAAAAAATAAATCATGACCCCAATTAAGGCATAGGCAAGCAAAGCACCGCCTGGCCCTGCATTCGCAATGGTCGCACCGGATGCCAAAAATAAGCCTGTTCCGATTGAACCGCCAATGGCAATCATATTTAAATGTCTTGCCCCTAGCTTACGGTGTAACTGTTGAGATTCACTCATAGTTTTATCTCTTTCTCATCTCTGCACGGGCATAAAGCACTTTAAACCCATGTGTATCTGCTTTCACTTCACAATGGGAAAAATGCTGTTGCAACCATTGTGTATAATTTAAAAAACGATTTGCCACAATCCAAAGCTCACCATGCTCCAGCAAATGTTGTCCTGCTTCACGGCATAATCGCTCACTCACATCATAATCAGTTTTAATCCCCTGATGAAAAGGGGGATTGCTCACAATCGCATCAAAACCATCTGCGACTTGCTCAATCCCTGAACAAGGTTGCACATCTACAGATAATTGATTGGCTTCAGCAGTCAAACGTGTTGATGCCAAAGCAAATACATCAACATCATACGCTGTCAGTTGATTTTGTGGCTGTAATAAGGCTAAATAACAAGCAATTACCCCTGCTCCACACCCAAAATCAGCAATTTTTCCTGATTTCACTTGTGATAAATAGGGTAATAATTGAGCTGTCCCATCATCTAAACGTTGCTGGCTAAATACACCTGCTAACGCATAAATGGTTAAGGTTTTATCTTGGCAGGTTAAAGTATAGGATTGTACCCAGTCCGATTGCTTAAATGGCTTTTGCTCTGCTAAAAACATTTGCCATAATTGACAATGCCGAGCATTATCCAGCTTGACTGTTTTTCCATAACCTTGTAACAGTTTCGCTGAACCTTCCACACCTGCCTTTTTTTCACCAACCAAATAAATCGCTGTTCCTACTGCACAATATTGGCTAAGCATTGCTAACACATATTGCAAACGTGCTTTTGCTTTGGGAGTAAAAATAATAATCTGTTGATAAACATTATCTTGTGGATAATCAATCGAAAAATTGGACGATATGCCCATACGCTGAAAGGCTAAATGGTCAGCATAATTCCAAGTCCAAACATCACATTGACAGGGAGATAAAGCGGAAATTAATCCATCAACAGGGGGATTAATCAACAATATCCGCCCATCAAACAATCGCTGTTGCCTGATGATTAGTTCACTTTGTGGATTCATAAAAAACGTTAGAATAGTGAGAATAACACTATATCATACCAGTTATTGCACAATCTGTGCCAAAATAATCCAATTTTTTCATTGTCATTTTTATTTTTATCGTTTTGATGATGTCCCTATCATCAGCATTATTTATATCACATGATGAAATGCTTAAGATAAAGATTCATCTGCCGTAATATCTTGTACAATTTGGTCAAATTTTAATCCAGCGGTTTTAATCGCCCACACCAATTCAACAAAAGCACGATTATTGGTTAATGGTTCGCTGTCTAAAATCAACACATAGCCATTGCCATCAATCCATAAAAAGACAAAGCTGGTACTTGGCATAATCAAGTCCACGCTATTAAAAAATGAAACGGCTTTTCCTTGTACCGCCCATCCACGTTGTTGCTGACGTACCACAAAATCAAAAAAATCTGCAGCAGCAACGCTTAAAGTATCGGCTTCTTGTTGTGTATATCCTGTACGAGCCAAGCAAAATCCTTCATTTGAGCCAATCGCTGCACGGCGTTGCCCTGACAAACTGCCCGCAACATAAGGTAAAAATTGGTCTAATGGTAAATTAGGAGCAGAGAGTTCTCGACTTAAAAATTGAATCCAACCTTGTGTTCTAAATTCATCCAGCCATTCATGTGGATATTGTTCGCTCCACTCTGCAACCGTCATACTGTGCAAAACCGAAAGTAAGGCTTGTAAGGCTTGTTGTTGTGCGGTTGGTTCAATCGCAGAAAATGCTTCAAATACACCTTTTGGTGTCAGCATTAAATATTGATATTGTCGAATTGTTGCTTTCATTTTTTCAATCCTAAATAAAAAGCACCTTTCCAGATGCTTTCCTATAATTTCATCTATTTATATTGTCTGCAATATTATCAAAATTATGCTGAAATCATATAAATTAATGAACGCACAACTGCTTGCATTTGACTACGTTCTCGTGCATCAACAATCATCACATTGGCAGGTACACCACGTTCTGTTAAATAATCTGATAATCGTTGGTGTAAATCCCAAGGAATATTTTCTGCGTGTGTAACCCCTACCACTAAAGCACTACTTTTAATCAAAGGTGAAAAACATGTTAAATAATGGTCTAAATCTGCCAATGGGTCTGGCTCTGATGCGTTTAATAACAAAATTAATCCTAACGCATTTTCACTTAAAATTTCCCACATAAAATCAAAACGCTTTTGCCCCGGTGTACCATATAATCGAACCTGCTCACCAGACTCCAGCTTCATGATGCCATAATCCATTGCAACCGTTGTGGTTTTTTTCATTTTTTTTACATCATCTGATGCAATGGCTTCAGTTGAAACCACTTCTTTATCGGATAAAACACGAATCGCTTGAGTTTTTCC
>JBHACK010000149.1:0-7368 GCA_041854545.1 Acinetobacter sp.
CCAAACACCCCTTTAAACTCATTATGCCCAGTTAAAGTGGATAACGCTGTAATCACCAAAATACTGATAATAATTGCCCCTTTTACTTTAAAATGGTGCAAAATCACAATCAAGAAAAACCCTAAAAATGAATATAAAACAGGAGCTTGTTTTAAATCCCCCATTTGTACTAAGGTAAACTTATTATCAACCACTACCCCTGCTTTTTGTAGGGCAATAAAGGCTAAAAATAGACCAATACCGCCCCCAATCGCCAGCTTTAACGACATGGGAATGGCATTCACAATTTGCTCTCGAACCTTTAAAAAACTGATGATAAAAAAGACAACACCTGAAACAAAGACCGCCGCCAATGCCGTTTGCCAAGGCACCGCCATCGCCCCTAAACATACCGATGCAAAATACGCATTTAAGCCCATTCCTGGGGCTAATGCAATCGGATAATTCGCAACAAACCCCATCACCAAACAACCAATCGCTGCCGCCAAACAGGTTGCAACAAACACAGCACCATAGTCCATGCCAGTTTCTGATAAAATAATCGGGTTAATAATCATGATATAGCACATTGTCAGAAATGTGGTCATTCCTGCTAAGGCTTCAGTTTTTACATTGGTATTATGCTCGCTTAATTTAAATAAACGCTCAAATACATTTGATTGTGGTGCAGACATTCACTCACCTATCCAAGAAAATAAAAAAAGCTGTAGTTTACCCAACTACAGCTCAACTTTGACCATGCCCAAGGGCGATTAATCACGCCATTATAGCATAGGCACACGCCATCTTGCATTATCCATCAGCGAATCTTTAGTCTGAAAAATAAGAGAAATCACTCTCATTTCAAGGAAAAATGTAGCGTAAACGAAAGCGAGTTCTTATTCTTTATCAACTGACTGCCAACGATTGGCAATCACGCCACACACCATTAACTGAATTTGATGAAAAATCATAATAGGTAAAATTAACATACCTAAAGGCTGACCTGCAAACAAAATTTGAGCCATTGGCACACCACTCGCCAAGGTCTTTTTCGATGAACAAAAGAAAATCGCCTTTTGGTCAGCCAAAGAAAAACCTAAAACTTTGGCACTATAACGAGCCAACAACATCACCAAGGTCAATAAAATACTGCTTAATACCACAATCCAAAACAAAGTGATTGCACTGACCGCTTGCCACAGCCCAGACACAACCGCACTACTAAATGCCCCATAAACGACCATTAAAATTGTGCCTTGGTCAAAGGCTTTAACAATAGATGGCTTACGTTTAATCCACGGAGAAACCCACGTTTGCACCAGTTGCCCTAAAATAAACGGCACTAGCAACAACAAGGTAATTTTTAAAATCGCTCCTGTTGGGTCAAAATTACTTGTTTGTTGTTGTGTAATAAATAAACTCACCAAAATTGGGGTAATAAACATTCCTAAAACATTTGAAAAAGATGCACTACACACCGCTCCAGCCACATTTCCTTGAGCCATAGACGTAAAAGCAATAGATGATTGCACTGTCGAAGGCAAAAAACATAAAAATAAAAAACCCCAATATAATTCTTGCCCTAATAATGGCACAATCAACGGCTTAGCTAACAAGCCTAAAAGCGGAAAAATCACAAATGTAAAACAAAAAATCAAACTGTGCATTTTCCAATGTAACATCCCTTCTAACATCGCTTGTCGAGAAATTTTAACGCCATGCAAAAAAAATAAAATGGCAATCGCACCAGTGGTGATACTATTAAACCATGTCGCCATCGACCCTGACACAGGCACAACACTTGCCAATATCACCATGACAAATAATAAAATCGTAAAACGGTCTAATGCCAAAAACTTTAACATGGCGAATATCCTTTTGTTACATCATGTAGTCCATTGTAAGCAAAAATTACAATCAAATTCAAGCCATTTTCCCATAAAAAAAGGTCATTTATCAATTCCGCCGTAAAACTCCGCACTTTAAGGCGGAGATATAAGGCGGTTGATGTTCAAATATAACTTAGAATATGCTACCATAACGATATGAAAACACTCAAACTCCGCATAAAAGACAAACACACTAAAGTGCTAACCCAGCTAGCACAACAGGTGAATTTTGTGTGGAATTATGTCAATGAGTTAAGCTATAACTACTTAAAAAGATACAATAAATTTCTATCCGCTTACGATATCGCCCCATATACCAAAGGCACATCAAAAGAATGCGATTTACATAGTCAAACCGTACAAGCCATTACTGAAGAATATGTATTACGCAGAAAACAATTCAAAAAAGCAAAATTACAATGGCGAGTATCTAATCCAAAATCAAGCCGTAAAAGTTTAGGTTGGATACCGTTTAAAAAAATAGCAATTAAATATCAAGATGGACAAATTAGTTACGGTAAACATACGTTTAAACTATGGGATAGCTACGGACTGTCAAATTATCAAGTAAAAACAGGTTGTTTTGTACAAGATAGCCGAAATCGTTGGTATGTGTGTTTAGTCGTTGAAATTGAAAAGGAAATGACTAAAGGCACAAAAGCCATCGGTATTGACTTAGGCTTAAAAGATTTGGCAACTTGTTCAGATGGAACAAAAATCAGTAACCCAAAATATTTTAAGCGTTATGAAAAAAAACTTGCGATAGCACAAAGAGCAAGAAAGAAAAAACAAGTACGCAATATTCATGCAAAAATCGCAAACAGTCGTAAAGACCATTTGCACAAGGCAACTACTGTATTAGTAAAAAATAATGCAATGATTATCATTGGCAACTTAAATGCAAGTAAACTCATAAAAACTAAGATGGCAAAATCTGTATTAGATACAAGTTTTAGTGCATTTAAAACCATGCTCAAGTATAAATGAGAGAACGCAGGTGTATGGTTTGAAGATGTCGATGAAAAATATACCACCCAAATGTGTTCGTGCTGTGGCAAAATTAGCGACAGTAGTCCGAAAGGTAGAGCAGATTTAGGAATAAGAGAATGGCAATGTGTGGAATGTGGTACATTTCATGATAGAGATATAAACTCGGCATTAAACATTCTCCGTATTGGACGTAATACGCTCGCAGGAGGAATCCCCTCACTTTAGGGAGGGGAGGACGTCAACGCAATAAATGACCTTTAAACAACCGAAAAAATTATTTTTTACGATTGGCTTTATCCGCTAATTCTCGACATTCTGGCGATGCACAATATCCATATAAATTTAAAGAATGTCCTGTGAGTTTAAAACCAAACTTTTCTGCAATGGCGTGTTGTTCACGCTCAATCACTTCATTACTAAACTCAACGACTTTATTACACCCTTGGCAAACCAAATGGTCGTGATGCTCTTCCTGCATAATTTCAAACACAGAATGATTATTTTCAAAATTATGACGTTGAATAATCCCTGCAGCTTCAAATTGGGTTAATACACGATAAACAGTCGCTAACCCCACATCTTCACCCTGCTCAAGTAAAGTTTTATAAATTTCTTCCGCACTCAAATGGCGTTGTTCAGCCGTTTCCAACAGCTCTAAAATTTTAATACGCGGTAAGGTTACTTTCAATCCTGCTTTACGCAAATCTTGATTTGAAAAAGCCATATACACATCTCTCAACAAAATTTAAACCTAAACATAGGCAAATATACTTAAATGAAGTATGATTATGCAGTATTCTTTATCATTCTTCATTATAGATAGGAAAATGTTACAACATGAAAAAAATGTTTTTAACCGCATTGGTTGCATCACTTTTTACAGGTTGCTCCATTTTTGGCGTGTACAAAGTTGATATTCCACAAGGGACACCCCTAACACAAGCTCAAGCCGAGCAAGTCCAAGTAGGGATGACACATCAACAAGTTCGTTTCTTATTGGGCAGTCCGAACATTACCGACCCACTCAATCCACAACGATGGGATTATGTTTACCACTACATTCCGGGGACATATGCCAAAAAAGAAAAAATTCCGCCAGTCAAAGGACAACTACTTAAAATCTACTTTAATGACCAAGGTATTGTAACACAGATTGAAGGGTTAAACACACTCCCAACGTCCCAACCGGGGCTACCGGGGTCTAAAGAAACAATCCTGACTGCTCCACCATTATAATCGTTTCAAAAAAAATAATCCTGAGTCTAATACTAAAGATTCAGGATTATTCTTTAAAATGCTGTATGAGTTTTGTTAAACATTCAAATATGATTCATTATCATTTTGATTAGCAAATTATTTCTCATCAGATTGATGACGGAATTTTCGCCCCATTGCACGCTGTTTAACCAAATAACGACTGGTTGGATTTTTTTCTGCACGATTACGGCGAATCTCTTTGGGATTAATGGTCAATGGGCGATACAACTCAACACGGTCGCCTACAGAAAGTGGCATGGTCATATCTTGTATTTTAACCCCAAAAATCCCACAAATTAATGGCTCTGCAACTTGCTCAATGTTTAAAATCCCACTTTGTTGAATCGCATCTTGTACAGTCATACCTTCAACAAAATCTAAACGTACATAATGCTGTTTTGCCCCAACATACGCAACCCAAACCGATGCCATTATGCTACCCATTGTTGCACAAAAATAATTAAACTGATGATGATGTGCAATGGAATCACTAAACGCACCGCCACACGCCACACATTATAGACCCATTCTTGCTTAAAATTTAATGCTTTACGCAAATGACTGGCTTTCATCACCCAGCCTGCAAAAATGCTATACACTAAGCACAATACTAAGCCCCATACGATTAAAAGATAGACTAAAGCGTTTTGTAAACTAGGTACACACCACGGTAAAATGGCGATAATTGGCAAGCCCCAAACCATTGCAACATTCAATTTACGCTCTTGATATTGTTGGCGAGCAAACTGAATCAATACCCCTGCAACCACGACCAAAGCAACCGCAAAATGAACAGGCATAAAAGCATATAATACCCCTGCTCCCAAAAGAGCCAACCATAATGGCAACACACGAGAAGTTAAAGATGCGTCTTGTTCCAATTGTTGTACATCTTGCACACTACTTTGCCAATACACATTCATGCCAAAGCCTGTCGCTAAAAACACAAGCAAAACTGCGATTGCCCATTCTTGAGCAGAACTGCTTGTCCATTGCCATGCCAGTTGCTCTTGTCCAGCATTCCCCATCACAATGGAAACAACAACACCAACCGCTAACAAACCATACAATGTAAGCCGTGGAACGCATGATAAGACAACAGCAACTACTAAGCCCCCAACCAATGCAACCGTTGCATTCACCTGCACCCCTAAAGACGCTAAATTAGCCGGTAATTGACTTAAAACTGCTCCTGCAAGAAATGAAAAAAAGCCTGTTCCAAGCCAACCAATGATTCGCCATGTTGGTTTTGCATCTGCATCACGCGTTAGGCTCATCAAGGCATTTAATGCTGTACTTTTACTCCGTTTGGCTAAGGCGAGTTCCAAATATAACATAGGTAAGGCAAGTAGAAGTAAAACCCCTGCCCACATCGCCAAGAAATCCCATTGTTTTGCCACTTGATTAAAACCAAGTAATGGGGCAAACGTCATCATCAATAAAAATGACAAGCAAAAACTAAAAAATACAACAAACCAACGTGTTAAAGCATTCGCTGAAGGATTGGACATCATAACATCTCAAAATGGATTGCGGAAAACGTTGCTAATTGTAACATAAAAATCAGAAAACTTAGCATCTCTATGGAATTTTCTCAAAAATCAGCAGTCTGAACTATTTTTAAACTGAGCGGTATTGAAATGTTTTAATTTTCATTTAGTTACTCATGAGTTTATTAATTAAATACAAATGTTGATAAAATCAACATTTAACCAATTTTTTTGTAAAAATACACGTTTTTCTCTTTACTATTGAAAACGCTTTTGCTAATTTGTAGAGATTCAGGATTTACAAATGTAATTTCATCGTGATTTCTGTCTAAATTTGCAAAAAGATTTAGCATTTGTAAATCAATATAGATTTTTGAGTATGGAATAATGGTTCTGTACATTTAAGGGAAATTGGATTTATGAAATTATCTCAATTAAGCTCAGCTGTCGTGTTAGCAACATTACCGATGACAGGCGTGTTTGCAGCAGCATTAGACCGTTCTGGTCAGTCAATGAACGCATTTTTCCAAGATGGTAACTATTTTGAAGCAGGTATTTCAGTATTAGACCCGAGTGTTTCTGGGGTAGAAACTGGAACAACGACGCGTGAAATTAGCGATATGGGGGAAGATTATATGTTCCCAAGTGCTGCACTTAAGTTACAACCACACGAAAAGTTTTCAGTTGGTTTACTTTATGACCAACCTTTAGGTGCAGATGCTCAATATTCTGGTAATAATGTATTTTCTGGTATTATTCCAGAAAATAACTTGGTTGTAGCAACTATGGCTCGTGCAACAGGTGTTGATGCAACAACTTTGGGTACAATAGTTACAACACTTGCATCAGGTGGCACATTAAATGCTCAACAAACTGCGATTAATAACAAAATACAACAAGAAACAGGTGCTGATATTATATCTTTGTATAATACAGTTAAAACGGGTATTGGTAAGTCATCTGTAGATACAAGTATTACAGGGACAACTGTAGAAGTTGATACTCAAAGTTTATCACTTGTTGGTGGTTATCAACCAACCAAAAATTGGAATATCTATGCAGGCCCTGTATATCAAACGGTAAAAGGTAGTGTACATTTGCGTGGTTCAGCTTACTCAATCTTTAATGGTTATGATTTAAGTGCTCCTGAAACTGGTGGTTGGGGTTGGTTAGCAGGTGTAGCTTATTCTAAACCTGAAATTGCATTGCGTGCATCATTGACATATCGTTCAGAAATCGACCATGATATTGATGCAGTAGAAAATTTTAGTGGTTGGAGTACAACTGCAAAAACTCAAATTACGACGCCACAATCTGTTAATTTAGATTTACAAAGCGGTATTGCACCAAATACGCTTGCGTTCTTAAATCTTCGTTGGGTTGATTGGTCTAACTTTAAAATCCAACCAAATCAATTTGGTCAATTAACAAAACATCCTTTAGTTCAAAGACTAAGTGGGAAACCTGAATTTAATTTAGTAGAATATTCAGATGACCAAATTTCAGCTACTGCAGGGGTTGGACGTAAGTTTAATGATAAATGGACAGGTAGTGTTTCTGTTGGTTGGGACAGCGGTGCAGGCAATCCTGTAACCACTCTTGGGCCAACTGAAGGCTATTGGAATGTTGGTTTAGGTGCTCAATACAGCCCTGCGAAAAACTATTTTGTTGCAGGTGGTGTGAAGTATTTCTGGTTAGGTGATGCTCAAGCTCAAACTGGTTCTCAAGCAGGCACCAGTAATTATAATGCTGAATTTAAA
>JBHACK010000150.1:0-3861 GCA_041854545.1 Acinetobacter sp.
AACGGCACGTTTAAAGCCAAATAATTTTGCGGTTTTTTCATGCAAATGAATAAAATTAAAATCACCTGAATTGAGTGCATATCGTCTGCCAAGATTTTCTGCCAACGTCCAACAATCTTTTAATTGATATGCAGGAGCAGGTGTATTGTCTTGTTTGGTGATTTTTGCTTGGTCATTTTTTGCCGTTTTTTGACGAGAGAGATAAGTCATTTTGGCATACATGACCGTTTCATCATTGACTTGCGTTTCTATGATAAAATCAAATTGCATTCCTTTATCATGTGGACGTAATTCGCCAAAACTACAAGATAAAGTTAAACGCTCATTTTGTTTAATTGGGCGTTGCTGTGTTAAATGATTGGCAATATGTACTAAACCTAAAATCTCAAAAGGAAAGGCTTCTTGACTCATCATTTGCATTTGTAGGCTTTGAGCCAGCACCATCAAATAAATCGATGGAATCATCGAATCATCACGAAAACCACATAATAAACGATAATTTGCAAGATGATTGGCATCGACTAGGAAATCTTCTACACGATAGCAAACATCAGGTAGTGTAGCGAGTTGAGTGTGATGACGACCTTTAAAACGATTCAGTTGTTTATGTACCTGTCCTAATACAATACTTTTTAAAATATTAGGATAACTTTCATAAGGTTTAGGGAAGACATTAAAGGTTTCGATTTTCATGTTACGCCCCTAATAAACTTTGTCCACACACACGCACCACATTACCATTTAAGCCATTTGACCCTGTAGATGCAAAGTAGGCAATGGTTTCCGCTACATCAACAGGTAAACCGCCTTGGCTCATCGAATTCATACGGCGACCTGCTTCACGAATCGCAAATGGGATTTGAGCCGTCATTTGTGTTTCAATAAACCCAGGGGCAACCGCATTGATAGTGATGCCATTTTGCAAGGTTGGAGCAGTATATTTAACAATGCCAATCACGCCAGCTTTTGATGTTGCATAATTGGTTTGACCTAAATTTCCTGCGATACCGCTGATAGATGAAACGCAAATAATACGTCCATTAGCATTTAACCCATTATTTTCTAATAAATAATCATTGATACGTTCAATGGCTGATAGATTAATATTGATAACCAAATTCCACGCATCAGGTTTCATATTGGCAAGAGTTTTATCACGAGTAATGCCTGCATTATGTACCATAATATCTAAACCGCCGTGTTGTTGTGCAAGGTTTGCAATTTGTTCACCTGCATTTTCTGCGGTAATGTCTAATGCTAATACTTCACCTGAAATCGCTTGAGCAACACGTTCTAAATCCTTTTGTTGTTGTGGCACATCTAAACAAATCACTTTTGCACCATCTCGTGCTAAGACATGAGCAATCGCTTCACCAATGCCACGGCTTGCCCCAGTTACGACAGCAGTTTTCCCTGCCAAAGGTTTTGCCCAATCAACCACTTGAGTTTCCGCACGTTGCACACGAATCACTTGCCCAGACACATAAGCCGAACGTGGAGAAATCAAGAAACGTAAAGAAGATTCAATATTTTGTGTTGCATTTTCATCAACATACAATAATTGAGCAGAAATCCCTTTTTTAAACTCTTTGGCAACCGATTTTACAAACCCTTCTAAAGCACGTTGAGCAATCGCTTGTTTAACTGATGTTGCAGATTCAGGCGTTAAACCTACCACAATCACACGTCCAGATGCAGAGATTTGGCGAGCAATCGGATTAAAAAATGCGTATAGCTGTTGTAATTGCTCACTATTCTCAATCCCTGACGCATCAAACACAACCGCTTTAAATTTACTATTACGGTCATCGGTTTGATAGCGAGATGTATTTAAGCCCACTTGTGCCGAACGTTGTTGCACAAATTCATCATCTGCCATTGCAAAAGTATTGGCATGAATGGCGTGTAAAATGCGGGCAATCTCACCAGTAAACATACTTCCTTGACTTGCACCTAATAAAACCGCTCCTTTCACCACAGGTGTTGGCGATTCAAACCGCTCTAAAAAAGTTGGAGCAGGCAAGCCTAAATTTTTAACGACAAATTTACCAATCGGTGTTTTTGTAAAAAGTTGATATTGGTCGCTCATGATGACAATCCTATAACATAAATTGTGATGATATTCATCTCATGATAATACCGAAGTTTGGGGCATGATGACTTGACCAGATGGATTTGAATGATGTCATTAAAGTCAATCCACATTAAATAAAAGTATGATAAAGTGTGAAAATATAGCTTATATGATGCTTTGTCATGACCAAAAAAACATCATCTATCCAACCGATTACGATAGAATATATTTTAGAACCTGTTCATGATTAATTTTTTTAGGCAAAAATGAGCTAAATCGCTAGATTTTCAAGGAAAAAATGCAGGTTGATAGTGATTCTATCAAGCAAGTTTTTGACGCAGAAAAACAAGATTTAGCCATTTTTGGCAAAAAAGCAATGATTTTGAATGAAATATTCTACAAAAATATGACAGCATAATTAATTGTGAACAGGTTCTTATAACAGCGACAACACGCAAAATCTTATCGTATCGAGAAAGATAGCATATTCACCCAACAAGGAACTGAGTCCGTTGTGAACAACAAAAATTTTAAAAATATGGCAAAAGGACACGTACAACCTTTGCCAATCGACCAATTTATCAAACTGAAACAACAGCAAACCGAGACGGTTTCCGACAGCGAATTACTTGCTCATCATGCTGAAACACAACACGATGAACACACCGACCATGAAACCCATCATGCGGAACTTTCATCTACATCTCAACAGGAACAGACAACCATGACACAAACTGCACGCCGTGTTGCCATTATTGGCGGAAATAGAATCCCTTTTGCTCGCTCAAATACCGTTTATTTTAATGCAAGCAATGCACAAATGTTTACCGCTGCATTAAATGGTTTAATTGAACGCTACAATTTACAAGGACAACGTTTAGGCGAAGTCGTGGCAGGAGCCGTATTAAAACATAGCCGTGATTTTAATATGACTCGTGAATGCGTATTAGATACCGCACTTGACCCACAAACACCTGCCTATGATTTACAACAAGCCTGTGGCACAGGATTACAAGCGATTTTTAACGTTGCCAATAAAATTGCATTAGGACAAATTGAAGTTGGCATTGCAGGCGGTGTGGACACTACATCAGATGCTCCATTAGCGGTGGGCGATGGCTTGCGTAAAGTATTACTTGAACTCAATGTTGCCAAAACGGCAAAAGCTCGCTTACAAGCATTGACTAAAATCAATGTTAAAGACTTACTCGAAGCACCACGCAATGGTGAGCCACGCACAGGCTTATCTATGGGTGAACATCAAGCGATTACCGCATTAGAGTGGGGGATTAGCCGTCAAGCCCAAGATGAATTGGCAATGAAAAGCCATCAAAATTTAGCTCGTGCCTATGATGAAGGCTTTTTTGATGATTTAATTACGCCATTTTTAGGGGTTGAAAAAGACCAAAATTTACGCCCTGACACATCACTTGAAAAATTAGCCAAACTTAAACCAGTATTTGGACGTGGTGATACAGGTACGATGACTGCAGGAAACTCAACCACTTTGACAGATGGGGCATCATGTGTACTGTTAGCATCAGAAGAATGGGCAAAAGAACACGGACACGAAGTGTTAGCTTATTTAACTTTTTCAGAAACAGCAGCGGTTGATTTTACAGGCAAAAATGGCGTTAAAGAAGGCTTGCTGATGGCACCTGCTTATGCCGTTCCACGTATGCTTGAACGTGCAGGATTAACGCTACAAGATTTTGATTTCTATGAAATTCATGAAGCATTTGCATCACAAGTGCTTTCAACTTTAACCGCTTGGAATGATGAAGAAT
>JBHACK010000151.1:0-2722 GCA_041854545.1 Acinetobacter sp.
AAAAAAATAGGCAAATCCACACGATTTGCCTATTTTTAAACATATCAATAAAATATATCACTTAACCATGTTGATACTGCACAAAATGCTGTTCAGAAATCGTTAAATGCTCTGTATCAAACTGATACGCTGTTAAATGCCCATCTTTTCCTGCGGAATAATCTACACACACCACTTGTGAAGACAACGGTTGTGGCACATCATTTAACCAAAAATGCCCCACAAAAATTGGTTTCTCGATTGTCAAATAAAAATCCACTTCACCAGACAAAGTTTCAGGCGGAATATGCACCAAATCCGAACGGCTCACACGGGCAATCTGATGGATTGGCTGATACGACAACGGCTGTTTCCACCATTGCACACGCACATTATAACGGGCATGACCATCTTTATCGAAAAAATGAAGACCATCAGGTAAATCCGTTTCCACACCTTTTAATACACGCTCTAAGGCATTATATTCAGGAGAATGTTTATACGATGTGACCTGCAACCCTTGCTCAGTTAAACGCAAATCAGGGGTTAAATAAGGACGTAACACCTGCATTGAATCAACATCCCAACAAGCATGCACCACACAACACTCTTCCAACTCCAACCACAATGGCAACTCATAAAAACGCTTTAACCAATACTGATGCAGGTCAGAACCAAACCCCACTTCATCTAAAAAGGCTTGATGTTGATGGGTATTTTTTTGAGAATGTGAACGTAAATACTGTTCAGGATTACGTGGGTCTGGGGTTGCATAGGCTAAGGCATTATACTCATGATTGCCCATCACGGCATAGGCGACCCCTGCATCCAACATGGCAAAGACAATCTCTAAAGTTTCAAGTTGTTTTGCACCACGGTCAATAAAATCACCCACAAAAATAGCACAATGATTTTCAGGTGGTTGATAAAATGTCCCATTATATTGATAGTTTAATTGTTGCAACAACCCTTTTAATTTGTCGGCTTGTCCGTGAATATCACCAATAATATCGTAAATCATCTTAAATATCCTAAGTTTTTAGTTTAAAAAATTGTGTAAAATGACATCACACATCATTAAAATCAATGTTCAAATGATAAATATTGAATCATATTAATGAATTAAATGTGAATTGAAGAAATTAAATAATTGAATGTGATAAGATAGAAAATGGTGCGCTCAGAGAGATTCGAACTCCCGACCCCTTAGTTCGTAGCCAAGTGCTCTATCCAGCTGAGCTATGAGCGCATTTTTGATTCAGTATGTTACTGATGGATGTTCCATTTAGAGTTTAGATGGTGCGCTCAGAGAGATTCGAACTCCCGACCCCTTAGTTCGTAGCCAAGTGCTCTATCCAGCTGAGCTATGAGCGCGTCTAAATGGCGGTGAGAGAGGGATTCGAACCCTCGATACCCGTAATTGGATATGCCTCCTTAGCAGGGAGGTGGTTTCAGCCACTCACCCATCTCACCGTTGAGCCAGTATATTACTTTGATTTTTTCATTTGAGCAAGTGTTTTTTTTGTTTTTTGGTGTGTTTGTTTATTTTTTGAATTATTTTCATGGATTTTGTTGTTTTTTGGGTATATTTTAAGCATTAATAATCTAAAGTTGTGTTTTCAACGTGCAGTTTTGTGTTAAATGACGTATTATCATGCTGAATTATTGATTTTTTTAGAAAATGAAGGTGTATAAAGATGACAAAAACGTGGAATGACCCCAACGCTGTTGATGAAGCTCAACGTTATGATAATCCGATTCCTAGTCGTGTATTGATTATGGAAAGTATTGAGAAATTAAAATCGGCTCAATCGCACGTTGAGTTAGTGACGTATTTTGGTTTAGAAGAGCAAAAACAAATTGATGCTTTACATCATCGTTTAGTGGCGATGATTCGTGATGGACAGTTGATTAAGGAAGGGGATAAATTTCAGAGTGTGAAACATCAACCAACGTTTGAAGCAACGGTCTATATCAATAATAAAGGGATTGGCATTGCTAAACTTGATGATGGTGATGAAGTGTTATTGTCTGACCGTGAAATGCGTTTAGTGTTTCATGGCGACCGTGTCAAAGTGCGTAAAAGTCGTACCGATAGTAAAGGAACGTGGGACTTTATTACGGAAGTGGTGCAACATCGTGTTAAGCAGGTGATTGGTGTTTTAGAGCAATATAAAGATGGGTTTTATGTTCAGCCACGTTATCTTAATCAACATCAGCCCATTCCTTTGGAGCATGAGTTAGTGGAACACGCTCAAGTGAAATTGGGCGATGTTTTGCGTGTGGCGATTGATGATTATCCAACTCGGGAAAATTTTGCAACAGGACATATTGTTCAAACCTTAGCCGACCAAGCGGATACGCAATTAATTATTCCACAAACGATTTTGGAATATGGTTTGCCTTTTGAGTTTGACCCTAAAGCGGTAGAAGAAGCTGAAAAGTTTAAAGAGCCACGTCCTGCTCAATTTAAAGACCGTGTCGATTTAACGGCATTGCCTTTGGTAACGATTGATGGGGAAGATGCTCGTGATTTTGATGATGCAGTGTATGCGGAAAAACGTGCAGGTGGTGGTTTCCGTGTCGTGGTGGCGATTGCAGATGTGAGTCATTATGTGCGTCCAAAATCGGCATTAGATAAGGAAGCGGTGCAACGTGGCACATCGGTTTATTTTCCGCATTTTGTGTTGCCAATGTTGCCTGAAGCATTGTCAAATGGTTTGTGTTCGTTAAATCCAAATGT
>JBHACK010000152.1:0-8278 GCA_041854545.1 Acinetobacter sp.
AATATTGTGAAGGACGTGTTTAAGAACCTGTTCACAATTAATTATGCTTTCATATTTTTGTAGAATATTTTATTAAAAATCATTGCTTTTTTGCCAAAAATGGCTAAATTTTGCTTTTCTGCGTCAAAAACTTGCTTGATAGAATCACTATCAACCTGCATTTTTTCCTTGAAAAGCTGGCAATTTATCTCATTTTTGCCTAAAAAAATTAATCGTGAACAGGTTCTAAGAACACGTTCTTTTTTTAGCGGTGTTGTAACATCGCAATATCTGCTGGCATCAGCTTTAAATTTTCAATATCTTGTTCTTTGAGTAGATAATACATCAAGGCTTTTGGGTCATCATTATGTTCCAAGCCTAGAGCATGACCAAATTCATGTGCTAAAACAGAACGTAAGTCATCGTGTGATGTAAATTCATAAATATTAATATTTTTTCCATCAAACTCGCCTTTGTGAAACGCTCGTGGCTGAAATAAGTGGTTGGCATTTTTAATGGTATTATTAATCTGTTGAGCCTGTTGGTTATGATGTCGGACACTTTGGTTAAAGCGTTGTAATTCCAAATTATATTGTTTTGCTTGAGCATCTAATGCACGATAATTTCGGTTAATGTGGTCAATTTGTGCATTCACTTCATCTCGTTGAGCAGATGTTAAATGGGGTTGTTTGGCAGAAAACTGTATGCGTTCTGCTTGTTGTTTTAACTGTTGTTCTTGTTGTTTGATTTCTCTTAACTTAAGCTCTAATTGTTGTCGTTTTCGATTGATGTCATTTTCTCGTTGTTGATGTTGTTGTGATAGCGTGGTGATGTGTGCTGTGGTTTTTTGTAGGGCTAATGTGGTGTGTTGCCGTTCATCATAAATAAAATTGATTTCAAGTTGAGCATTTTCATCATACACAAACCATTGGCGTTGCGTTCCTAAAAACCAAATATTGGTTGCTTGTTGGCATAATTGTTTTACTTCTTCTTTGGATAATCCAAAACGTGAGTCAATATACCCAATTTTATAGCGAACTCGAGTATCTAAAGGGTGTTGTAAACGGTCAAAGATATGATTGTAGCGAAGTTGTGGTTCTTGCTTTGTTTGATAAGCAAACCCTGCAATACTCAACAGAAAAAACAAAAGAAAAAGACGGCTTAACATTGAATTTCTTTAAAATAAAAGCGTTATACTGTATCGGTTGGTGTATCAACTACAATCGTCATCGGCAATAAAATCATTACATCTAAGCCCCCACCTGCATGATTTTGGATTTTTAGTTCACCTTGATGAATATCTACAATGCGTTTGACAATGGCTAATCCTAAACCGCTCCCTTGAATGGTGCGTGCTGAATTGCCCCGTACAAAAGGTTGCATTAAATCTTGTATTTGATGTTCTGGAATGCCTTCTCCGTGGTCGGTTACACGCACCACCATTTTTTCTTGTTCGATATATGCCGATAATTCAATCGGTTCAGCCCCATAGCGTTTAGCATTATTAATTAAATTAGCAATCAAGCGTTTAAATGATAATGACCGCATCATTAAATTTGGCAATTCTTGTGGGGTAAATTCAATGTGTAATGGTTTAAATTGAATGACCAATTCATGTAATAAGTGGTTGATATTCGTAGGTTTTAGCTCTTCATCAGAACCATCACGCATATAAGAGATAAATTGTTCTAAAATTGCATCCATATCATCAACATCATAAATTAAGCCTTCTTTTAAAAATTCATCAGGCAACATTTCCGCTGTTAGTCGAATGCGAGTTAAAGGCGTGCGTAAATCGTGGGAAATACCCGCCAACATAATTTTTCTATCTCGTTCGGTTTGTTCTAAATTAGACATCAGTTGATTAAAGGCAAGATTCACCTGACGAATTTCGACCGAACCATGCGTTGTGGTTAAATAGGGGGCTGAACCTGTTTTACTATATAAGATTGCCGTTTCTTGTAGGCGTTTTAATGGGCGGTTTTGTTGGCGAACTAAAATTAAAATAATCGCCATGGTAACAAAAGGGATACCTAATAACCAAACTAAAATCAGCTCTAAACTGTAATTGCGATAGGTTGATAACGGTTCAGAAACCCAATGCCCATTCATTTTAGGCGTTTGAACCCAAATGCGGGGCTGTGGTTTAAATTGGAAGTAAACCGTTACTTTTTCGGTTGTATTTAATTCTTGTTGTAAGGCTTTTTCAATTTCATCAGTAAAGAAACCTGCAATGACTTTATCTTTCAGTTTTGGATATTTTGCAGGGTCTGTTACATATTGAAAGCCCAAGCGTTTATTTAACCATTGATAATTATCTAATTGTACATCGCCATCATAAATACGCAACTGTGATTGGTCAAGCATTTCCAATTCAATCGCAAGGTAGCGTGCATGTTGTTGTAATTCAGGAAGATATAGCGTTCGCCAAAAAAACCATAACGACATCAACAAGCTAAACATCACCACAAAACTAACCAAAATGGTCGTTCGCATCACGGCGGTGCGGGGTTTTATTTTGTCTAAAAAACGCTCGGTTGGAGTACGTTTACGCTCAACGTACGCCTGATGTTCTGGAATGTCTTGTGGTGCTATCGGTTCAGGTTTCATGGCGATACTTTAAAATTATTCACCATCTGGTACAAATACATAGCCTACGCCCCACACGGTTTGGATATAACGTGCAGATGTTGGGTCTTCTTCAATCAAACGGCGTAAGCGTGAAATTTGCACATCAATTGAACGCTCCATTGCTCCCCACTCACGACCACGAGCTAAATTCATCAATTTATCACGGGTTAAAGGTTGGCGAGGGTGTTCTACAAGGGCTTTTAATACCGCAAATTCACCTGTGGTTAAAGAAATTTGTTCATCATTTTTGCTTAGCACACGAGATGATAAATCTAATGACCATGAACCAAAATGGACAATTTCGGTTTGTTGGCGACTTGGTGCCCCTGGGACATCTCGCACTTGACGGCGTAATACTGCACGGATACGAGCTAATAATTCATTTGGATTAAATGGTTTAGCTAAATAGTCATCTGCCCCTGCATTTAAGCCGTTGATACGGTCAGCATCTCCGCCACGAGCCGTTAGCATAATAATTGGCAGTTCTGAACCCGATTGACGTAAACGCTGACAGATATGTAAGCCATCTTCTTCAGGTAACATAAAATCCAACACAATTAAGGAAAACATTTCACGTTCTAGGAAACGGTCCATTTGTGTTGCATCGTGAGCTGTGCGTACTACAAAGCCTTTATCTTCTAAAAAACGTTGTAATAAGGTGCGTAAACGTACATCATCATCGACAATTAAAATGCGTTCTATGCGATGGGTTTCTGATGTTGGTTCAATGTTGATTAGTTCTTGTTCGCTCATGATGTCCCCCTAGTGTTCAGGATAGAATATCCTTCAATTATACAATGGTTTATTTTAGTTTAGCAAAGAAAAATGCCTGTTGTACAGGCATTTTCTTGTGTGTGTAATAAATATTCAACTTTATTACATTAATTTTACGCCTTGTTGTCCTGCAGGAGTAACTTTAAAGATTTCAACTTCAAAGCTAATATTGCGACTGGCAAGGGGGTGATTAAAATCAACTTCGGTGATATTATCATCAACCGATTTGACTACACCGACTAATGTGGTTTTGGCTTTATCTTCAAATTCAATCATTTGTCCCACTTCTGGACGTTGTTCAAATTTGACCGTATCAAAACGTTGTACATTTTCAGGATTCCACTCGCCAAACGCATCTTCAGGCGGTAAATGCACGGTACGGCGGTCGCCTGCACGCAAGCCAAATAGGGCTTTTTCAAACCCTTCTAATAAATTCCCATCACCAATCACTAGGCTAACAGGTTCTGCTCGACTGCGTGTATTGTCGATTTCCACGCCATTTTCTAAGCTTACCGAAAAATGTAATTCAACTTTTGAACCGTGTTCAACACGGATTTCTTCATTGGGTAAAATCGATTCAGGTCGCATTTTCATTACTCGTTTATATTTGCGTCAATCTTAAATTTCATACTGAATATCAATAGGTTATCGTTAAGCAATATCCCAACGATTCCCTATTGTTACATCATTTTCAGCATGACATCTTTCAATTTTATTTGTTTGATTCAGTTCGTTTTTGCTCTAAAAAGAATGAATCAACTAGCAATAAAATCGCCCCTAATGTAATGGCACAATCCGCAAGGTTAAAGATTGGAAAATGCGAATCTTGCCAATAGACATGAATAAAATCAACCACATGACCTAATGCGATACGGTCTATTAAATTCCCTAATGCTCCGCCTAATACCAAGGCTAATGCCATTGGTAAAACAATCAGCTTTTTCGGTAAACGTAATAACCAAATCGCAAATACAATGGACATCACGCTGGCTAAGGCAATAAAGAAATATTGTTGCCATCCGCCTGCATTGGATAAAAAGCTAAACGCTGCCCCTTTATTGTAGGCAAGCGTCCAGTTTAACATGGGAATCACAGGGACTGGCTCATGAAACACTAAATGGGTTTCTGCAAGCCATTTTGTCCATTGGTCAAGAATGACCGCAAATACCGTTAGCCCTAGCCATACAGCATTGTAGGCATAGGGCGGTTTTGCCGAGTGATGTTCAGCATTAGGCATAGTGGCGAACTTCCCCTGCCCCTGCAACGTTAATCACACAACGACCACATAAGCCATCATGTCCTGCATGGGTATTGACATCTGGAAGGACGTGCCAGCAACGGACGCATTTTTCACCTTCCGCAGGGCTGATTTGAATGCGAACATCTGCACGGTCGCATAGGTTGCCTTGTGTTTCATCAAAGTCATAGACGTAAACTTGTGATGTAATCAATACAAAGCGTAATTCATCACCGATTTTATCTAATAAGGCTTTGAGTGCAGGTTGTGCCCACAATTCGACTTTTGCAGATAAATTACCGCCAATGATTTTTTCATTACGAGCATTTTCGATTTGCTTATTCACCGAAGATTTAATGCTTAATAAAGTCTGCCAATCTTCTTCTGATAACGCATTGGCATGGCTTGCCACAGGAATCTCATGCCATTCCGCAGTAAACACATATTGTTCATTTTGCTCTGGAATTAACACCCATGCTTCTTGAGCAGTAAAGCTTAAAATTGGGCTAATCCAACGGACAAACGCATTGACTACATGATATAACGCCGTTTGAGCCGAACGGCGTGCTTGAGAATCTGCTTTTGTGGTGTATTGACGGTCTTTGATAATATCTAAATAGAAACCACCTAAATCGTTAATACAGAAATTCATGACCGCACTGGTAACGGTGTGGAAACTCATCTCATCATACGCTGTTTTGATGATGTTTTGTACTTCATTAGCACGTTGTAAAATATACTGGTCTAATGCAATCAGTTCATCAACAGGTAACGCATCACGGCTTGGCACAAAGCCATTTAAATTTGCCAATAAGAAACGTAAAGTATTACGGATACGGCGATAACTATCGCTGACACGAGCAAATACCGTTTCACTTGCAGTGATTTCATAACGATAATCACTTGATGCCACATATAAACGTAAACCATCTGCCCCTAATTTATTGACTAATTGGTCAAATGGAATGTAGTTTCCTAAACGTTTTGATAATTTATAGCCTTTTTCATCGACCGTAAACCCATGTGTTAAAACAGATTTGTATGGCGGACGATTATGAATCGCCATCGAAGTTAAAAGCGAAGATTGGAACCAGCCACGATGTTGGTCTGAACCTTCTAAATATAAATCGGCTGGGTCTTGTAAATCATCACGCTGTTGTAACACCGCATAATGCGTAGTTCCAGAGTCAAACCAAACGTCTAAAGTATCGCTAATAGCACGATAATGCTCAACATCATCACCAATTAACGTGCGAGCATCTAAATTAAACCACGCATCAATGCCTGATTGTTCAATTAATTTGGCAACTTCTTCAATCAATTCTGATGTGCGTGGGTGCAATTCGCTGGTATCTTTATGAACAAAGAATGGAATTGGCACGCCCCAAGTACGCTGACGAGAAATACACCAATCTGGACGACCTTCAATCATCGATTGAATACGGGCTTGACCCCAATCTGGAACAAATTCAATGTCATTTTCAATCGCATTTAACGTTGCTTGACGTAAACCTTTTTGCTCCATGCTAATAAACCATTGTGGCGTTGCACGGAAAATAATAGGCGTACGATGTCGCCAACAATGCGGATAACTATGCTCAATCACTTTATGAGCCCATAGCAATCCTTTTGCTTTTAAATCTTCTAAAATAATTGGAATAGCTTTATAAATATGAGTATTGGCATATACAGGAGCAGTTGGTAAATACACCCCATTTCCGCCTACTGGATTTTCAACTGGAATGTGATAATTTAATGCCACATTATAGTCATCTACACCGTGAGCAGGAGCCGTATGTACTGCACCTGTACCGCTATCCGCTGTAACGTGTTCCCCTAAAATAACAGGCACTTGACGGCTTGCAATTAATGGATGTTGTAACTGTAAATGCTCAAGTTTAGTCCCTTCAACATCAGCAAGCACTTGATATTGCTCAAGTTGATAGCGTTGCAATGTACTTTCAAGCAAATCTTTGGCTAAGACCAATACACGTTCACCGTGTGGAGCATTCACTTTCACAAGGCTATACACTAATGTTGGGTGCATCGATACCGCCATATTGGCAGGCAACGTCCAAGGTGTTGTTGTCCAAATCAACACTTCTGCTGGAACATCAATCGCTTGTCCTACTCGAGCGGATAAATCTGCAATATCTACAACAGGGAAACCGACATCAATCGCATCAGATTTTTTATTTTCATATTCCACTTCAGCTTCTGCTAAAGCTGAACCGCAATCCAAACACCAGTTTACTGGCTTTAACCCCGGTTGAATATGTCCTGCATCATAAATACGTCCCAATGCACGCACAATATCCGCTTCTTGCTGATAGTTCATGGTTAAATAAGGATTATCCCAATCCCCAAATACCCCTAAGCGGATAAAATCTTTCTTTTGTAATTCAATTTGCTCTCGTGCATATTCACGGCAATGCTGACGAAATTCTGTAGCCGTTACTTTCTCGCCCACTTTACCGACTTTTTCTTCCACTTTTAATTCAATCGGCAATCCATGACAATCCCATCCCGGAACATAAGGGGCATCAAATCCTGATAATACTCGGCTTTTAATAATAATATCTTTTAATACTTTATTGACCGCATGACCCAAATGGATTCCCCCATTGGCATATGGCGGGCCATCATGTAGTACATATTTTGGTTTACCTACACGGGACGCACGAATTTTTTGATAAATATTATCGGCATACCAGTCTTCTAACCATTTTACTTCTCGAACCGCCAAATTGGCTTTCATGGCAAATTCTGTATCAGGCAGGTTTAATGTGGCTTTATAATCCACAGTCGTGTTTTGGTCGCTCATACGCTATCCTAGTGTCAATCTTGGGGATTGTTTCAATTTAAAAAATATGTCTAGTATAGCCTAAAATGATGGCTGTGTGAAAGGCTGATGTTATTTTTTGGACATGAGCCTTATAGAGAAACAAATTGGTAGATGATTTTGTTTTTTTATCCATGAATCGGATTGCTAAGATGTTTTGCTCTAAACGCTAAAAGCTGTTGTACATCATCATCAATTCCTTGTTTTAATTGGGTTAAATCTGCATACTGACGTTCACCATGCAAATAATGTAAAAACGTAACTTTTACCAATTTTCCATATAAATTGGCTGATACCTTTGGAAAATGCACTTCTAACCGCCATTCAGGACGTTGTTGCTCAATCGCTGGGCGTACACCAACGTGTCCCGCTCCAAATAATGCCCCATCAGTATAACCTGCAACGCCATGCAAATGTGGGTGTTGTTGTATCACTTCTGCCTGTAAATTGCCATACACATCGCTGACTTCTACCGCATAAATGCCGTGTAAACATGGTTTAATGCGTTTTAATGCCACATTGATGGTTGGAAAATCAAGGGTACGTCCAATTTGGTCGCCATAGACCACTCGTCCAATTATGCTATATGGTCGCCCTAATAATTGTTGAGCCAGCACAAAATCGCCATCGGCTAATACTTGGCGGATTCGTGTGGAACTGACACGTTCACCTGCCAGTTGCACGGTTGCAACATCATCTACATTTAACCCATAATCTACTAAAAATTGGCGATTGCCTTGACGGTCTTTACCAAAATGGAAATCATCGCCTAAGACTAAATGTTGTACATTTAAACGTTGTTGTAGTAATTCTGC